>JADGDQ010000091.1 GCA_016744805.1 Sulfurovaceae bacterium | reverse complement strand
AGAAAATGATTTAAAACAAATAGTATCTAAAGCAAAAGAAAAAATAGAAACTTTAGATACTATTTTTATAAAAAATGTTTTTTCTATCAAAAATGAGATAAAACTTAATAATCTAAAAGATAAAAAAGAGATTTATATAGTAGGTGAAAATGGAGATGGTAAAACGCTTTTACTTCAAGCTATTGCTATAGGGATTAAAGGTACATCAGCAGATGGATTACAAGCTTTTAGAGAGATAGAAAATACTTATACTATAGAAATAGAGAATAAAGAACTTTGTGAAAATAACTTTTTAGCGTATGGAGCATTACGAAATAGTGTTTGTCAAATGAAAGAAGATAAGACAGGTTTTTTAACACTTTTTTCTGGAGAGTATGATTTGAAAAGTCCTATTGATTGGTTATTGACTTTGGATTATTCGCAAAGAGCAGGGAAGAGTAATATTATTTCTGTGGAAGAAGCCAAAGCACTTTTACAAAAACTTTTAAATTCTGATATTCAAATAGATATTACTCCCCCTAATCAAGTTACTTTTACAGAAAAAGGCTCTATCGTAGACTTTAATCAGCTTTCTGCTGGATATAAAGGTGTGATTACAATTGTTTGTGACTTGATAGAGAGATTATCTCAAAAACAAGAAGTAGAAGATATAAAAGAGTTTCAAGGCATTGTTTTAATTGATGAAGTAGAGCTTCATTTACACCCTAAATGGAGTTATGGCTTTATAAAAAAACTTAGAGATACTTTTCCTCTTATTCAATTTATAGTTACCACGCATAGCCCTACGGTGATATTGGGTGCGAGTAAAGAGGCGGTATTTTATAAGATATATAAAGATGAGGGAGAGGTTAAGATTTCTAATCAAATGCCTAATAGAGGTTATACAAATAACTCTCTTATCTCTTCTCCACTCTTTGATTTGGATACTATTGCTTCAAGAGATTATGATAAAGCAGATATTAGTGATGATAATTATGTCAATGATGAGATATACAAAGTGATAGAAGAGAGATTAAAAAATGATATAGATATGAATGAAGATGCCGTATTTCAATTTATAAATGACGAACTAGATAAGATGTAATATGATAAGAGTTTATAAAAATTTTGAGAAAGTACCTACTATTTTAAACTCAGATAATAGAAAAGAGGCTTTTGATAAAAATATACAATCTAAAGATTATATTGATAAAAGTAATCTCTATAAAGTTACTTCTGTACAGAATGAACTAGCCAAAATTTATCATTTTAAGTGTGGCTATTGTGAAAAAGATATTAAAGATGAAGATATACATATAGAGCATTATCGTCCTAAAAGTAGATATTATTGGTTGGCTTATAGTTGGGATAATTTACTTTTTAGTTGTGGACAATGTAATCGTCCCAAAGGTAAAAAGTTTTTAACTAAAAAATGTAGTAACCTATATGCTAAAGAGCCATTTGATGATATTCATACTCTTGGGTTTAAATATGATAAAGAAGAGTCTCCTATGATAATAAATCCTGAAAAAGATGATGTATTAGATGATATAGTTTTTGATAAAAATGCCAAAATATCATCTCATAATGAGAGAGTTCAATATACTATAGATAAAGCTTGTAATTTAAATAGAAATGGGTTGGTAGAAAATAGAATTAAACTTTTTAATGCACTTAAAAGAAGGGTTGTAAAGCATATTTATAATAAAGATATTATTGGATTAGAGAGTGAGATAGAAAACTTCATAGAAGAGTGTACTATAAAAAGTGAATATTACGCCTTTAGATATTTTATTTTAAAGCATGTTACTTTATTTTTTGAAAATAGAACTATACAAAAGGTTGTACTCAAAGTCATAGATAAAAATATTCAAACTATTTGATTGTTACCAATCATTTACTTTTTGTTACTCGTAGTTTCTCTTAAGTAAGTATTATTTAAAATATATTATAAGGAGTTCAGTGATGAAACAGATGTTTATCAGACTACTAATAGTGGTTGGATTGATGGCGACAAGTGTGTATGCAGAAGTAGCAACACAGACAAATGTAACAAAACTCTATATTGCTACATTCGATAGAGCACCTGATAGTGCAGGGCTTGATTATTGGGTAGAGAGTTCAGGTTTGGCATTAGAAGGGATTGCAGAGAGTTTTTTTGATCAAGAAGAGACACAAGCAAAATATCCAGACTCTACAACGACAGAGGCATTTATAGCTTCTATCTATACAAACTTATTTAAACGATCTGCTGATACAGCAGGGAATACTTATTGGATAGGTGAGTTAGATGGTGGAAATATCTCTAAGTCTCTTTTTATCTTGGCAGTGGTCAATGGTGCATTAGGAGATGATGCTACTATTTTGGATAATAAGACAGAAGTAGGTCTTGCTTTTGCACAAAAAGGACTGAATGATACTACTTTGGCAACAAGTGTAATCTCTGAAGTGACAGCAAGTAGTGATACAGTGACTTCTGCTTTGAGTGTGGTGGCATCTTCTACTGCTACTTATGCAGATACAGATTTTGAAGCAACCGACTGGACAGAAGCAACACATAGCAAAAATGTAGACCCAAACTTTGATGAAGTCTTTGATGATAGCCAAGTAAAACGATTGGATATTGTAGTAAGTGCCGAAAGATGGCAAAGCATGCTTGATGATATGACAGCAACTTATGGTACATTTGGTAGTACAACTACAGGTGGCGTTGATACAGGAATGCAACCTAATGTTGGTGTAACTGATATGGGAATACCACCTAATGGTGGCGGTGGAGCTGGTACACCTCGTGTGGCTACGCTTGTAGATAGCGATGAAGACCCTATTTTTGTACCTGCGGATATTTATTATAATGGTACACAGTGGTATAGAGCAGGGATTCGTTTCAAAGGGA
>JADGDQ010000090.1 GCA_016744805.1 Sulfurovaceae bacterium | reverse complement strand
ACTTAAAACAGTGATTCTCAGGAGTGAACAACTTATGTTTGAAAATGTAATACGATTTTTTACTACAAATGCCCGAATGAACTATATGCTGTTCTTTCTTATTATAGCTGTAGGTATTTACTCTTATATCAAAATACCTAAAGAGATTTTTCCCTCATTTGACCTTGATATGGTCTCAGTATCAGGAAACTATAGTGGTGCATCGCTTGATGTGATGGATAAAATGGCAGTAAAACCTTTAGAAGAAGAGATAGCTAATATAGATGGTATCAAAGACTTAACAACTATTATCAACCCTGGACGCTTTAGTATGATTTTAGAGCTAGAAAAAGGTGTAGATAAATATAATACCGCAGACAAAGTCAAAGATGCTTTAGCTATAGCCAAAAAAGACCTTCCTGATGATATGGATGATCCCATAGTCAAAGTGTTAGAGGTCAAAAGAGATCTCCTTAATATTGTTATAACTGCTAATACTTTAGCTCTTTCAGACCTTAAACTCAAAGCCCAAAAACTCAAAGAGCAATTAAGTAGTATTAAATATATATCAGAAGTAGAAATCTATGGTGATTCTGATATATATTATGATGTACAACTAGATACCAAAAAAGTCAGAGCTTTAGACTTATCTCAGGATATGGTAATATCTGCTTTGAGTAGACTCTCTTTTATCTTTCCTTTAGGGCAACTAGAAGATAGTAAACGAGGGTTTTTTTATATCTCTACAACCAATGGAAAAAAATCGGCAACTGCATGGGAAAATACTCGCATCACTGTAGGTGGAAAATCTCTTTATCTCAAAGATATAGCTACTATATCTAAACATTACGAAGATGCTACAACACTGTATCTTATGGATACTAAAACTGCTCTAAACATAGTAGTTAAACAAGATGAAAAAGGAAATGCCCTAGAACTAGGGAAAAAGATAGAACTTGTATTAAACCGATTTCGTAAACAAAACTCTAATATTAATACTTTTATACATAATGACCGTTCAGAAAAAATAAAAGATAGACTCAATATTGTTATTTCAAATATTTTATTAGGTATTATTATTATCTCTTTGCTTGTTGCATGGCTTATTAACTCTAGAATGTCGTTTATTATTGCTCTAGGAATACCTACTTCCTTTTTAATAGGGGCTTTTTCTCTCTATATTCTTGGATATAGTATCAATATGATTTCACTGATAGGTGTTTTACTTGCCCTTGGTATTATTGTAGATGATGCTATTGTAGTAAGTGAAAATATACAGCAATATATAGAAAAAGGCTATGAGGCAAAAGAGGCTGCTATATTAGGAGCAAAAGAGATGGCAAAACCTGTAACTATTGCCTCTTTGACTACTCTTTTTGCTTTTATCCCTGCTTTGCTTATCTCTGGTAAAATGGGTGAAGTTATGAAACTTATTCCTATTGCTGTTTCTGTATTGGTTATAGCCTCATTGATAGAATCTTTTTTATTTTTACCTATCCATGCATCACATACACTCAATGCCAAACAAAAAACGCGTTCTTGGGAAGGAGCTAACCGTTTGTATAGCCTTATAATACACCATCTTATGAGACATAAAAAAGGCTTTTTATTTACATTTATAATTGTTGTTCCTCTTTTAACTATTTATTCAATTAAACAGAGTAAATTTCAGATGTTTCCTCGTTTTGATTCTAAAACTATCCATATAGCACTCAAAGCAGATGTTAATAGTAGTGTAGAGTCTATGAATGAAATATTGCGTCATATACAAAAAGACTTGTATGCAAAAAAAGATGAGTTTTATCTTAAACATATAAGTTCTGTAGCAGGATATAGAAGAGATAGTGCCTCTAATAGTGAAACATATCCCTATGTAGGAGATATAACCCTAGAACTTAATAAACTCAAAGCCCAAAATATAGTAGATAGCTATATTACTCCTTATCTTTCCTTTTATTATGATTCAGAAGCACGAACAAGAGAGCTAAAATCTAGTGAAATTTCAAAGCAACTAACAAAATTCTTAGAAGCTCAAAACTATAAAGAAAAATTTAATTTACGAGACCTCTCTATAGTACAACAAAAAGTAGGACCTATCAAAGCAGATATAAAGATAGGATTAATATCTGAAGACAACCCAACTATTATTAAAGCTATGAAAAACTTACAAGATGAACTTAAAACTATCAATGGAGTTATTACAATTACGGATAATATTCAGTTTGGTATAGATGAAATAAAACTTCATATCAATAGCTACGGAGAATCTTTGGGAGTAGATGAAGGTACCATAGGTAAGGCTATATCAGACCTCTATCTCTCACGCAAAATATCTAGTACATTCAATACAGAAGGACTTCTTGAAGTAAAAATACAAAGCCTAGACAAAGAGAGCTTAGATAGTCTAGAGTCTTTACCTATATTATTAGCAGATGGTCGGAGTGTAAGCCTCCGAGAGGTTGTAGAGTTTAAATCTATTAAAGCCTTTGAAAAAGTAACAAAAGATAATGGAGTCAAAAATTTTTATCTCTTTGCAAATATAGACCCCAAAATAATTACCGCAGATGAGGTTCTAATAAAGCTAGAACCTATACTTGAAAAGATTAAAAAACAGGGGGTAAAAATAGTCCAAAAAGGTGAAAAAGAAAAAAGAGCTGAGCTTAAATCAGATATGCTCTCGGCATCAGCCCTTGCCTTAGTGCTTATTTTACTCTCGATGCTCTATCTTTTTAACTCTTTTAGAGAATCTTTTATGCTTCTTTCTGTTATTCCATTTTCACTTTTGGGTGTGATGGTAGGTCATATGCTCCTTGATGTCAATATTGGGATGCCCTCTCTTGTAGGTATTTTAGGATTAGCTGGTGTTGTTATTAATGATGGAATTATTATGATAGTAACTCTTAAAAAAGCTACAAATATAGAAGAGATATATAGCTTTTCTGCCAAACGATTCCG
>JADGDQ010000007.1 GCA_016744805.1 Sulfurovaceae bacterium | reverse complement strand
GTGCAAAGATAAGAATAATATTTGGCTTACTTAACTCTTTTTCAAACTTCTTTGTATACTCTACAAAATTAAATTTTTCAGGAAATTCTTCATGGGTAACATACGCATAAATATAGATTCCTGTTTTAGAAGATAACTCATCACCAATCTCTTCAATTATTTTAGAAGCTTTAGGTGTTAATAGGTCATTTTTTATAAAATTGTTAGCATTAAGAAGAAGTGGAAGGAGAAAAGCAAGTAGGGCGAACCCTACTTTTGCTTGTATCATAAATCTAACCTACAAAAAGGTGATTAGTAGTGAATACTGACCAAAGTGTAATAGCTGCTGCAAGTACCATACCCCAACTTAAAACTTTATCCATAATTACGATCATCATCTATCCTTTATTTAGCATCTTGGAATGCAAAATTTGCATTCTCTGTACTATTCTTTTTTAGATTATTAATATCTAAGATTGGTGCGGGATCATAAAAGTTACTAGCACTTTTTTGTTGTACGCTAATTCCCCATACCGTTAAACCAACAAGAATACTAAGCAATAATACTGTTGCTATCAACATTCCTGTTACACCGTGTAGACCAAATACTGCTCTATTTGTATTTTCTGCTGACATATAATACTCCTAATTCTCTAATGAATGTAGATAAGTTGTTAAGGCTTTTTCTTGAACAGGTGTAAATCTACCTTTAAATGATGGCATAATACCTATGACACCTTTTTTCCCATTTTCTAGTACATTGTGTACAAGAACATCATCATAGTCAGCTATATTTGGAGCTGTACCACCATTTCCTGCACCATCAGCACCATGACATCCAGCACATACACCATAAGATGCAGGAGCTTCACCTTTCATACCACCAACAATATAATCAGCAATAGCTTCTGCATCAGCACCACTAGCCATACCACCAGGCATTGCACCCATAGGATACTTTAGTTGGTTAGAACCATTTGCTATTACATCTAAAATCTGTTCTTTACTCTCTCTTGTTGCAAAGTCTTGAGCTTTTCCTGAGAGACCATCACCTGTCTCACCATGACATGGAGCACACTGAACAAGAAAGATTGATTCACCCATCTGTTGTAATGTTGCGGCATCAGCATTTTTATGTTTTGCCTCAAATTTTTCTTGGTGTGCAAGTACTTCTTCATTGTATTGACCAATTTGACTAAAAGCATTTACAGGATATCCTGCAAGCATATACCATATAGCCCAAATAAGTGTCCCTAAGAATGAAAATGCCCATCCTGAAGGAAGTTCATTTTTATACTCACCAATACCATCCCAGTTATGATCTACAAGTTCACCTGTAGCTGTATCAGTCTTCATCTGATTGATATATTTAATAGATACACCTACAGAGAGACCAGCAATTGCTACAGCACCAATCATAGTAATCATATTAATTGGATCACTTAAATCAATATTCATAGAGCTAACTACTGCAACCGTTGCTCCAATAAGCACAGCTGCAAAAATAAGTCCTTTTATCATTAACGCATTCATTTATTTTGCTCCTCATTTTCGTTCATGGTCTTAGGATTAGGAACAATGGGTTTACTATCTATTTCATCATCCAATGCAATATTCCCAAATTTCTCATAATCACTTTCACCCTTTTTTTCGCTTCTATACAGATGAATAATATACCCATATAGCATGATTACTAAAAAGATAGTCATAAAGAAGTTGGCATAGCCTTGTAATTCTCTTATGTCCACTTTTTATCCTCTTACTTCAATCTATTCATATATGCAATAAGTGCAACAATTTCAGGAATATTTCCTGCTTCTACTGCATCTTTAACATCTTTGTTTTTCATATCAGCAGTGATTAGTTTTGCATCTGCTAATACTTTTGGTTTATGTGCTTCCCAAGCAGCTCTTGTGCCTTTGAACTCATCACCATAAGGTGTTGCAAATACATTTTTAACTGTTACTGCTTCAGCATAAGCTGTTTCAATATCAGCGATATTTGTAAACATATGTTTGTATGCTGGCATGATTGACTGAGGTACAACTGATTTTGGATCCCACATATGGTTTTCATGCCAATCTGTTGTACGGTAGTTTCCTACACGGTGAAGATCTGGACCAGTTCTTTTTGAACCCCAAAGGAACGGTCTATCATACGCATACTCACCCGAGAGTGATACTTGACCATATCTATCAGTTTCTGATTTAAATGGTCTAATCAACTGCGAATGACAAGCGATACAAGCATCTTTTTTATAAACTTCTTTACCTGCAAGCTCAAGAACAGTGTAAGGCTTAAGCCCTACAACTGGTCTGGATGCTTCAGCAAAGTTTGGCAAGATCTCAACAAGACCTGCAAATGCGATAACAACGAATACTCCTACAGAGAAGAAGAATGGATTTTTTTCTAACCAATGAAACATAATAACCTACCTCCTTATGCCATAGGTGATCTAAACTGTGGCTCTTGAGTTAATTCTCTTGAAGCTGTCATAGTTTTGATCATATTGTATGCGAACATTAAGAAACCTGTTAGGTATAATACACCAGAAAGGGCTCTAATTGCATAGTAAGGTTGAAGTACTGCAACTGTATCAATAAATGAATACATTAAGTTACCATACTCATCAACAGCTCTCCACATCATACCTTGTGTGATACCTGCGATCCACATAGATGTGAAGTAGAGTACAACAGCTGTAGTTTGAAGCCAGAATTGCTTTTCTATTAAACTTTTAGAGTAAATTTCTCTTTTGAACATTCTTGGAGCCATATGGAAAAGTGCAGCCATAATCATAAATACAACCCAACCAAGTACACCATCGTGAACATGTCCTGGAATCCAATCTGTAAAGTGTGCAATTGCATTGACTGATTTAATAGCCTGAATTGGTCCTTCAAGAGTTGAAAGCATATAGAATGTAGATGCTAGTACCATAAACTTAATAAGTGGATTTTCTGTTAACTGATTCCACTCACCCTTCATAGTAAGAAGCATGTTGATAGCACTACCCCAAGATGGAAGAATTAGAACTATAGAGAATACTGATCCCATAGTTTGCATCCAATCTGGAACTGTAGAGTAGAGAAGGTGGTGTGAACCAGCCCAAAGGTAAACAAACATTAGTCCCCAGAAAGATAAAAGTGAAAGCTTATATGAATAGATAGCTTGACCTGACTCTTTTGGAAGGAAATAATATACCATAGCAACAATAGGCACAGTAAAACCAAATGCAACAGCATTATGACCATACCACCACTGTACGAGAGCGTCATTTGTACCTGAATACATTGAAACAGAGTGCATAATGTTACCAAGACCTTCTGTAGCAAAGTAAGTAGGAACTGACATGTTGTTAAAGAGGTAAAGCATAGCTATACCTAAGAATGTAGCAATGTAGTACCACATAGAGATATAAAGTGTTTTTTCTCTTCTAATTCCGATAAGACCAAAGAGTGAAACACCCCAACTTACCCAAATAAGAACAATAACAATATCTATTGGCCACTCATATTGTGCATACTCTTTAGATTGGCTGTATCCTAAAAGAAGAGAAACAGTTGCTAAAAGAGCACCTACAAAGTAGAGCCAAAAGTGAAATTTACCCATAAACATGAGAAATTTAGATTCAGCCATAGAGACTTTAAGTACTCTCTGCCCAACATAATAGAATGTCGCGAAGACACCACTTAGTGTAAACCCAAATACAACTGTATTAGTATGAACAGGTCTCAATCGTGAGAATGTACCATATTCACCTAGCATGTAGTTGAGTTCTGGAAATGCCATTTGAGCCGCGATAAGCGTACCAATAAGCATACCTAAAAATCCAAACAAAATCGTCGTATAAGTAAACAATTTTGCTACAGAATAATCATATTCCAATGCAGCGTTTGATTGCATGCAATACCCCCTTGAAAAAATTACTATAGTCTAATGAAACAGACTAAACCGTAAATTATAAGATGATTTTTTGTAAGAGATGCTTAATAAATAAACTTTGTAATAAGTATATATATATTAAGTTATAATTAAAGAAAGTTGTTTCATAATTTCACATAAAAATGTGATAATAGGAGAAAAGAACTCCTATTAATAGTTACTTTTTAGAGACCCTAACACAACGGACATAACGGTCATAATTTTTACCATTTCCATCAATTGCACCATCTTTAAACTTTACACCCCAGACCTTATCTATATCTCCTGTATATGGTGTTGATGACCAGTAGTAAAAAGCTTCAACTGATGAGAAGCCATCAAGAATTGCAGGATCATATTTATTGTAATCAACAATCGTTAGAAGTTCATTGATTGTTGGGATACGCCAATCGTTATAATTATTTATCTTTAATTCTTTACAGACTTGTTTTGCCTCATCAAAGGTAACTTTTTGAACTATTACTGATTGTGTATCTTGCCACATAAGACCAGTTTTTTTATGAATAACCATATCCCCCGCAGATAAAACCCCTATACTAAGTAAAACTAACAAAACATTTTTCATGCTAACTCCTTTATTTTTTAGGTAACTATTTATTATAAGTTACGCTTTTCCTTTAGCCTGTTGTATTGAATCAATATATTGATAATCAATAACAATATTTCGTTCTTTAGGAAGACTAGAAGCAATTCTTTGTAACATAGATTCAAAATCTTCAAAAAGATAATTTGCCATAGACCCTGGGATAGGATTAATTTCATTCAAAAGTACTTCGCCTCCTACAACAAAAAAGTCACAGCGGATGATAGAACCTAAAAAGAGTGGATCATATATTTTTTTAAATGTTTCTTGAATTTTTGTCTGTATCTCTATACTTATTTGAGCAGAGTTTACTTGTTCATCACGAGAAAAATCCATATATTTCTTTTCAAAGTCTAAAAATTCTTCTTTTTGTGGTTCTTCAATAATAGAGAGTTCCCACTCCGTACTTTTTGCACCTGCTTGATTGTATTCTCTGACTCCATCAATAAAAGGCTCTATAATCACATCATTATCAAATTCAAAAGCAACATCAAGAGCATACTCTAATTGTGATTCTTCTTTGACAATACTCACACCTATACTACTTCCTAATCTTACAGGTTTAATAATTACAGGATAAGACAATGTAAGTTTTCTCTCATCACTTTTACTTAGGTGTTGATACTCTACAACTTTTACACCTAAACTTTCTGCCAAAAACTTTGTATAGAGTTTATTGTAACTTAATGCTGATGCTTCTACTCTAGGTGAAATAAAAGGTATTTTATAAAACTCCATCAACGAGGCAATTTTTCCATCTTCTCCATCTCTTCCATGGATAAGGTTCAAGACCACTTCTGTTGAGAGTTCTTGAGTTCCAAACATTTTTTCTACAATAAAAGCACCATTTTTAAGGGAAAGTTTTTTACTTTTTTTGTAGGAGGTTGAACTAAAAAATTTGGACTTCATATTGTCTGGTTCAATTAGATACAGTATACGATTTTTATCAACAAAGATAAAACTTAGTTCACTATTTTTCAGTACTTTTTTCATTGTAATGGCACTTACGATACTAATCTCATGTTCGTAACTTGATCCACCAAATACTATTGCGATTTTCATATATCCTACACCTTTTTATCTTGAATTAGGCGTATTTTAGCATATTATTAATTATAATCTAAAAAACTAGCCAATTTTCCATAGTAAAAGCATCTTTTGTTATAGGCATACTTTTCCATCCATAGGATTCTAAATACATTACTCTGCCACCAAAATATCCTATAGCATAATGCTCTTTATATATAGGAAACTGTCCTGAATCTAAAAGTGCAAATATCTCTTCATACTCTTTTGGTTGATGATAGTGTGTAAATTCTACTTTGTGTATGGCTTCTAGTGAGGCATGAAGCATTTCATTATTGTGCATACTTTTACTAAGACTGTAATAGGCAGGATAGGTTATTATAGGATCTTCTATAAAATCAGAAATATATAATCGTTCTTTTGTTTTCATAAGAGGTAGTATAGTGAATTTTGTATTAGATTAAGAGCATCTCTAGGAGATACTCTTAATAATTTGTATGCATACTTTATCGTGTAGATTAAACTCTTGCTTCTTCTCTTCTTTGAAGCATATCCCAATATTTATCAATATCGCTTTGGATTAGTTCTATTACATGTTTATTCTCTGGTTTAAAGAGGTGTCTATAACGCCCTTGAGCATTAAGGTACTCTTCAACTGGCATAACATTTTTTGGTCTATAAAGAATGTTAAGCTCATGACCTTCAATAATTTCATATACAGGGAACATTAAAGAGTCTGTTGCTAGGTCTGTAATATGAATAGTATCTTTTGGGTCAAATCTCCACTCTGTACAACAAGCAGAAACAGTATTAATAAAACAAGGTCCCTCAGTCTCTAGAGCTTTTTGGAAACCTTTTGCCATACTTTTCCATTTGTTTGGAGCAAGTTGTGCTACATACGGTGCACCATGTGCTGCCATAATAGAGACGATGTCTTTTTTCTTCTCTTTTTTACCGTAGCTATGTGTTCCAGCTTGGGCAGTAGAAGTAGTTGCACCAATAGGTGTAGCTGAAGATCTCTGTCCACCAGTATTTGCATAGTTTTCGTTGTCAAGACAGATATATGTAAAGTCATGACCTCTCTCCATAGCTCCACTTAGCCATTGGAAACCAATATCAAAAGTACTACCGTCACCACCAAATGCTACAAATTTTACTGGAGCATCGTTGTCTTTGAGTGTACCTTTTCTTTTTCTTACTTTGTGCATTACTTCTGAACCAGTAACAGCAGTTGCTGCATTTTCAAAACCAATATGAATCCAAGAAGTATCCCAAGAAGTATATGGATATACTGCTGTAGACACCTCTAGACAACCTGTATTAGCTGCAAGAACTAAGTTGTCATCAGTACAGTTCATAAGCTCTCTAACGATCATAGAGTGGGCACAACCAGGACAAAGAGTATGTGCACCCTCAAATCTATCATTATTTGTAGAGAACTCTTTTAAGTTCTTAATTGATGTGATTGCCATTCTTTAACTCCTTTCTGTTCTAAAAAATCCAAGTTTAGGACCTCTAAGTCCACTAAACTGTTGAATATCTGTAGTAATATGACCCGCTTCGATATGAGCCATTTGTTCTGCATAAATTCTCTCTGCTTCAGCAATAGAGAAGTCACGACCACCAAGACCATAAATAAAGTTTGTAATAATTGGTCTATTTGTTGATGTATACATAGCAGCAGATACTTCATTAAAGAATGCACCCATTGCTCCACCTGGAGATGAACGATCTGTTACAGCAATAGCTTTACAGTTTTTCAGTGCTTCTCTTACCTCTTCGAGAGGGAATGGTCTAAAGCATCTAATAGCTACAACACCTGCTTTAACACCTTTTTCTCTCATGTTTTTAGCAGCAACTCTAGCAGTTTCAACTGTAGTACCAAGACCGATGATAGCTACATCTGCATCTTCCATATCATAAGTTTCAACTCTTTTGTACTCTCTACCTGTAAGCTCTTTAAACTCAGCAAGAACAGCATCTATTACTGGTTTTGAATCCATAATAGCTTTATGCTGTTTTGCTTTGTGTTCAAAGTGCCAATCTTCTTCGGTTTGTGCACCATAAGTTACTGGTCTTGAAAAGTCAAGCATATCATCAATAGGTTGAATTTTACCTACAAAATTAATAGCGGCTTCATCACTTAATGGATATACATTTTGAGCTGTGTGTGAAGTAATAAATCCATCTTGATGAACCATCATAGGAAGTCTTACTGATGGGTTTTCAGCAATTTTAAAAGCACATAATGCAAGATCATAAGCCTCTTGAGCATTAAATGCTCCTATCTGCAACCAACCACTATCACGACCTAAATACATATCAGCATGGTCACCACGAACATTCAATGGAGATGCTAATGCACGGTTTACAACATTAAGTACAATAGGAAGTCTCATTCCTGATGCTTGATAAAGAACCTCTGCCATCAACGCAAAACCTTGAGATGATGTAGCAGTAGATACACGACCACCAGAAGCAGAAGCACCAATACATCCTGACATCGCTGCATGCTCAGATTCAACCATAACAAACTCACCATCAATATAGCCATTAGCTACATAGCTACCATAGTTTTCAACAATTGGCGTAGATGGAGTAATAGGATATGCCACAACAACATCAACATCAGCTTGTCTCAAAGCTTGAGATGCAGCGTAGTTACCATCCCATACTTCTCTTTCATTTAAATCAAATTTTACTGCCATAATGACTCCTTATTTCTCTTCTTTTTTCTTTTTCTCTGGCCAATCAGCTAAAGACTCACCTAAATCGCTATATTCACCAAACATTAAGAGTGATTTTGGGTTTGTAGGACAAACCTCTACACAAATACCACACCCTTTACAGTGATCATAGTCAATACCTAGCATTTGCTTATCTCTAGAGATGATAGATGTATCAGGACACCATACCCAACAGTTTTGACAATCAATACAGATATCTCTATTGTAGACTGGTTTAATAACTCTCCAAGAAGCAACAGTTGCTGTATATGAATTATAATTAGAGTATGTTCTCTCTTCAGATTTCTTATGTGCTACATCTGAAGCATCTCCTTCAAATGATGCAAGTACAGAACCCTGTGTTACCTCATCCCAACCTAAAAGGTCAAAACCAGCTTCAAGTTGATGTTTACCTCTATTGTCATTTGCCAATAAGTCTAAATCTTGTGCTTCTATGCTCATGTTTTACCCCTCTCTACTTAACTTCATTATATGCACGAGTAATTGCTTTCATATTACCATCAATAATCTTTTGTGGGAATTTTGCGAGTACTCTTGCCATGTTTTCTAAAAAATAGTCTAATTCAAACATACCTGAGATCTTAACAAATGCACCAAGCATTGGGGCATTTGGAATAGAACGACCAATAGTATCAAGAGAAATCTGAACACAATCAACAGTATAGACTCTATCTTCTTTACCTTTGAGAGCAGGAATCCCTTCTATTAATTCCTCTTTAGAGAGGTGAGTAGTGATAATATATTTTGTAGCCTCTTTTTCATTTACTTCAATATTGTCGGTAAATGCCAAAGCAGGGTCAATAACAAGCACAAAGTCTGGATTCATAAATTTTGCATGATTAAAAATCTGCTCATCTGAAATCCTATTATAAGCTCGCAGAGCGGCTCCTCTTTTTGCAGAACCATAAAGTGCAAAAGCCTGAACCTCTTTCCCCGTTGTAGCTACAACATCACCTAGACCTTTGGCACCAGATACAGCACCTTGACCAGCTCGGCTATGCCATCTTATCTCTGTCATGATTTCTCCTATCATTTGATTTGTTCTGCTTATTGTAATCTCCCCTCTCTTAAAGAGTGCTTGAATTTACAATTTTTTTAATAGCAACTTATAGAAGCTACTGCTTCAAACGCATTTGTGGTGATAATGGTAGCACACTTAGATAATTGCTCTTGTGAACCATAGCCACAAGTAACTCCAATAGAATGAACTTTTGCCGATTTCGCAGCATTCATATCCATACAAGTATCTCCTATCATCCAACACTTATTTGTATCACTTTGAAGCTTTGACAAAGCTTTAAGTATTGGTTCTGGGTTAGGTTTTGGGTTAATTACATCTTCTCGTCCTATAAGAACTTCAAAATAGTGCATAATCTCCATATATTCAAGTAGCTCTTTAGAGTATAATGCAGTCTTGGTAGTGACAATACCTAGTCGTGCTATTTTAGATGCTTCTTCTACAGCTTCTTTTGCTTGGGGGAGCAAAAAAGTTTTTGCTCTGCTTATTTTTCTATAATGTTCTTTATATTTACTTACAAAATCCCATACATTTTCCTTAGAGACTCCTAGTGCTATAAACATGGAGTCTAAAGGATACCCTATTTGAGCCACTATTAGACTATCATCAGGGGTTTTGAGAGCAAAGTGTTCAAACGCATAGTGAAAGCTCTCTAGTATTGCTTCAGTAGAATCTATAAGTGTGCCATCTAAATCAAAAAGAATAATTTTTTTTTTCGTTACACTCATATTACATTCCTGGAATTCTAGGAATTTTTCCCAGTTTTGAGTTACGAAAATACCATCCCCAACCCTTTTTCATCCAATGTCCTACTATAGGTAGAGGTATCATTTTTCCACCATTATCATCTCGATAGACAAAAGCAGCACCATCTCCTGTATCCATAACACATAAAATATTAAGATGTTCTATATAACTTTTTTTAGAAGAGATGTTTTGTGAATGGTTAAAGAGGTTGTAGCCAATATTTTTTGCCATTACTTCAGCGACATGCCCTTGTTTTGCTCTCCACTGTGGTCCAAGAAGAGCTACACTATCACCAATAGCATATATATCTTCAAAACCTTCTATTTCATTATATTCATTTGTGACTACAAACCCCGCCTCACTTAAAGGAAGACCAGAGTTAGCAAGAACGGAGTGACCCGTACCTGCGGATATAAACATAGTTACATCAGATTCTATTTTTTTATTATCTTCAAAATTAATACCATCAGGATCAAAAGATGTTATTTTACTTCCTACTTTTTTCTTGATATTTGTCATGGCAAACATTTTATCCATCATTACAAGAGCATTGTCTCCCATTTTTTGACCTGGTTTTTCCATTGGTGCAAAAAATGTAAGTTCAAATTTGTCTCTAATTCCTTTTCTTTTGAGCATAGTATGGACATTAAAAAGCACTTCAAATGCAGGACCTCCCCGTACAGCAGAGCTATCTGTTGGATTGCCTCCAAAGCCCATAGCTATTTTTCCTGAGCCTTTTACTATGAGTTCTTGGAGTTTATGATGGAGTTGTGTTGCTTCTTGTGGAGCACCACAGATAGAAAGGGTATTCTCTATACCTTTCATTTTAATCTTATCTTGACCGAGTGCTACTACTATATATTGATACTCATCTAATATACGACCACTCCCTAGAGAGACTTTTTTTTGCTTTGCATCAAAATCTATAATGGGATCAACAATAAGTTTAAAATTGTGTTCTCGTGCTAATTCATCTAATGGTATACTCACACTTTCTCTTGTTGCCCCACCTGTAGGAATCCAGATAGAGGTGGGATAGATATAGAAGTAATCTCTATTACTAATTAATGTTACATCCATATTATTTTTGCGTAAGTAGATAGCTGCTTCTACACCTGCAAATCCTCCACCTAATATTAATACACTTCCCATGTTTTCCCTTTGTGTTATTTTAATGCTTAATTATACCTATTTTTTCTATATTATTTTGTTGATCTTCTACACTACTATTTGTTTGAATAATAGTGTAAATTGCACCTATCAAGAGTCCAGAGAGTATAACTATCCAGATAGTCATACGCTTCTCTTTACTCTCTTTGCCATTATAGTCTTCTATCTCTTCAAGTGTTGGTTCACTGTTTTTCATAATTTACTTCTCCACTAAATCTATACGAGGATAAACAAATACAGTTTTTCTTGTTACAACTATATTTTCTTTATCATCTTGTGCATAGGCTTTAATTGTTACTGGAATAGGAACATCTTTTCGTTTGTCCTTAGCTAATTTTTTACTAGTTTGAAGTAGCACAACTTTTTTCTTCTTTTTACCCGCACCTAATCTGAAGCCCTCTTTTGGTCTTACAATTTTAATATCATCATTTCCTACAATTTCAAAAAAGTAAGTATGCTCTTTACTATCTGTATTGGTAAATAAAAATATATAACTATTTTGGACAACACCTGTATCAAGTATTTTATAGAGTCTTGTTGTTTTATTCACATTTAATAACATATTCTCTTTTGTACTTCCCATAGCAAATAGAGCAATAAGCGTAATAAACAATACTGCTGCGTAGGCAATTACTTTACCTCTAAAGAAATTTGTTTTTCCTGCATGTCTTAGACCCTCTTTTTCACTTGTCCATCGCACAAGACTAGGTTTTCCTAAAGCCCCCATAACAGAAGTACAAGCATCTACACACTCTAAACAGTTAATACATTCTAGTTGAAGACCTTTTCTTATATCTATATGTGTAGGACATATTGTTACACAACTTTCACATGTTGTACATTCAGCAGTTGGGTTAGCTGATAAAAGCTCTTTTTTCTTATCATAAACTTTTTCTCTTTGGTATCCATGCCCTTCATAAATATCTCCACCTCTAATTGGATCATACACTGCCATAACAGTATCTTCATCATAAAGTACAGACTGCACACGGCTATAAGGACAGATATAAACACAAAAATCTTCTTTAATAAATACAACATCAATAACTATAAAGAGAGCGATACCTATAAGTATCCCCACTAGCATTAAATGTTCACTAGGATTTGATAAGTATCTAAAAAAGTCTTCAGGTGGCACAAAAAACCAAAGGAAATCAGCTGCCGCAACAAAAGAGAGTATTGTCCAAAGAAGTATGGCTATTACTTTTTTAATTTGATTTTCACCTTTGCTCATATCAGGAGTTTTTTGTTTATTTTTAATGCGTTTATGAAGACCTAATAACTTGGTCTCTATACCATCTCTATAGATAACACGAAAAATAGTTTGAGGACAAGCCCATCCACACCATGCACGACCACCCACGGCAGTAACAGCAAAAATACCTATAAATAGAAGCATTAGTAAAAATGGCATTAAATAGAGTTCTTGCATATCAAAAGCAATACCTGCAAGATGTAGTTTCTTTTGGTCAAAACTTAGTAAAAAAAGGTGATTACCTCCAATAGTAATCCAAGGCATTGCAAGAGCAATAATAGTTGCTACTGCATAGGCCCAGTAGCGTTTGATACGATATGGTACCCAATCTTTTAGATACTCTTTTGTTTGATTCTTGTTTGATGTATTTACACTGTGGTTTTTTTCATCCATCTTATCTCCTTTAAGTTGTTTTAGATTGTTGTTTTTCAAATGGACAAATAAGAAGTTTATTATCCATTTTAGCCTCTCCTATAGATGGAGTAATCTCTATCCAAGATCGCTCAATCATCTCTTTTATTCCTCTTGATTGTATATAATCTTTAAGTGAACTACGACTTACTACAATCTTTCTAGCAATAGCAGAAACACTTAGCCCCTCTTTAAGGTATTCAATTATCTCTGCTTGGTATGGATCAAACTTTGATTTTGACCTGCTACCTTTGGGACGACCTATTTGATTTTGTCTATTTTTTTGCTCTTCACGAACTCTGTTAAGTAGAGGAAAAAGTTCTCCTATGGTACTATTTGTAGTTATAATAGTCCTAGATGAGGCACTATAAAGTAATATACCTCTGCTTAGCATACAGTGTATTATTTTTATAATCTCATCAACCTTTTCACTCAACATCCAAAGTTCATCTACTATGATGGCATCACCATCTTTTAGTCCATGAACAAAATTTTCAAATTGTTCTCTCTCTTCTATAGGACTATTTTGATTGGAGTATTCAATCACCTCTTTATCTATACGCAACTCTTGTGCTAATGAAAAGGAGAGAATATTACTCTGTTGGTCAGTAATATTTCTTTGTCCTAAGAGTTGTCGCAAATAAGCATAAATCATATTCTACCTTTATCATTTATATAATACTAGCTTATTTGATGATAAAACACACTTAAAAATACAATATTTTCGTCAATTATACTGTTTAGTCGTCATATCTGTTTAGTTTCCTCATCCATTTATGCTAAAATACTTAAGAAATAAATTTGAAAAAAGAGGAGTTATATGTGGATTTAACACATTTAGATGAACAAAACAAACCAAAAATGGTAGATGTAGGGGATAAATCAGAAACTTTGCGTATAGCAGTTGCTAGTGGTATTATAGAAGTGACACAAGAGGCATTTGATGCAGTGGTGGCTAATAATACAAAAAAAGGTCCTGTACTGCAAACAGCTGTTATAGCTGCTATTCAAGGAGCTAAGCAGACAAGTACTCTTATTCCTATGTGTCATCCTTTAATGCTAACTTCTATTAAAACAAATATTGAAGAGTTAACACAGCTACCAGGCTTTAAGCTCACAGTAACAGCAAAACTAATTGGGCGTACTGGTGTTGAAATGGAAGCTTTAACAGGAGTGAGTGTAGGACTATTGACTATTTATGATATGTTAAAAGCCATTGATAAAGGTATGGTTATTAAGAATATCCAATTAGAATCCAAAGATGGTGGAAAAAATGGAGATTTCAAGAGAAAATAATTTTTTAGAGGAGATTAAGTATGTTAACACTAGATAGCAACACGCCAGATAAACCACAGATAGATTATCCTACACAATGGGGATTTAAGATAATTGGTAAAGATGTTAATGCTTTACATATATGTATTCAAGAGGTTATGGGAGATAAAGAGTATTTATGCTCTTTAGGAAATAGCTCTAAGGGTGGTAAGTTTCACAGCTATAATGCTAGTTGTATAGTAGAGAGCCAAGCCCAAAGAGATGAACTTTTTAAGTGTTTTCAAGATCATAATGATGTAAAAATGGTTATTTAATTGTATAGATAATTTCTTGGTGATGCTTTTTTTGGATAATCTCATAGATAGAGAGATTTTCTATGGGGAGTTTTATAAAATCATCAAGAGTTGTAATATTATGAAGAGCCAGATGGCGAAGTATAATACCTCTGTAAGCTTTTGCCCAATGGCTGATTACTTTGCCATCTTTTATAAATTTTAGAGTTGTATAAGGCTTAGAGGGTTTATAGAACTTATCATAAAATCCTGCACGAAGATCAAGTATCTCTTGGGAAGTTAAATATTTTTCAACTAAAGTTGATGAGTATTCATTGTAGAATTTTTCTACTTTTATCTCACCTATACCTTGTCCTTGTTTAAGTCTATATTCGGGGATATAATCATCTGCACGAATAGGTCCAAAGAGGTTTGAAAAAATTATAACGCTATTATCAATATACTCTTGTGCATTTGTATCTAATGAAGGGTAATCCAAATAGTCAAAGGCAACACCTGTGTATCGTTGGATAGCTTTTAGTGTAGGTTCATAGATAATATCTTTTTTATACCTTAATATATCACTAGTTTTTTTTAAGCCAAACATTTTGGAAAGTACTTCTATATCTCCCTTTTGTAAAATATTCATATAGCTATGGAGTAGTTTTACTCTTGATGGACTAAGAGAGCTAAAGAGCAAAGAATTTATATTAAATGCATCTATACCACCTGATATTTTTGTTTCACTAGGAGCTAAAAGGATTTTCATATAGTTATTCCTTGATTTATAATATTTAATGTAAGTATATTATAGCATAAAAATAAAAAAAAAAGAATTTAAAAGAAATTTAGAAAAAGACTTGACAAATAATATTTTTTTGTCTATAATTCCGTCACATTTCAAGTAAATGACTTAGAGATGATGGTGCTGGTGTAGCTCAGTTGGCTAGAGCAGCTGATTTGTAATCAGCAGGTCGGGGGTTCGAGTCCCTTCACCAGCTCCATAAAAAATAATTATCAGTGTTTGACCAGTAAAAGATTATAACATTAAGGTGAGTTACTCAAGCGGCCAACGAGGGCAGACTGTAAATCTGCTGACTATGTCTTCGAAGGTTCGAATCCTTCACTCACCACCATATATGTTAAATCGCATTTGTATGCGGGCGTAGCTCAGTGGCTAGAGTTCCTGCCTTCCAAGCAGGCTGTCGAGAGTTCGAATCTCTTCGCCCGCTCCATAATACTGGGAACTGTGTGAATTATCATCTATATCCGATAAAAAACTTCACATTACAAAACCTTTCAACAAACAATGATTATTAACTATTAAAATAAATAAATGCCCAGATAGCTCAGAGGCAGAGCACTTCCTTGGTAAGGAAGAGGTCGGCGGTTCAATTCCGCTTCTGGGCTCCACTCGCAATATGGACAAAAGTATTACTCTAAATTAGTTGGTAATAGTTCTGTCCATATTCGGCGGTATGGGGTCCTGTGACCATTTGAGAAATCTCTCAATAAAATTTGAGAAAAACCTGATATAATATCAGCCGTATTTACAAAAAACATAAAGCTAGGAGAATTACAATGGCTAAAGAAAAATTTGAACGAACCAAACCACATGTTAACATCGGTACAATTGGACATGTTGACCACGGTAAAACTACATTAACTGCAGCAATTACAGCTGTTCTTGCAACAAAAAATAATACTGCATTGATGGATTATGACGCTATTGATAATGCTCCAGAAGAGAGAGAAAGAGGTATTACAATTGCTACTTCTCATGTTGAGTATGAAACTGAAAGTCGTCACTATGCACACGTAGATTGTCCAGGTCACGCCGATTATGTTAAAAACATGATTACTGGTGCTGCTCAAATGGATGGTGCTATTCTTGTTATTGCTGCTACTGATGGTCCAATGGCACAAACTAGAGAGCATATTCTTCTTTCTCGCCAAGTTGGTGTACCATATATCGTTGTATTCTTGAATAAAGAAGATCAACTTGATGATGAAGATAGAGAAGAGATGTTAGAGCTTGTAGAGATGGAAGTTAGAGAACTTCTTTCTGAATATGAATTCCCAGGTGATGATACTCCAATCGTAGCTGGTTCTGCATTCCAAGCACTAGAAGAAGCAAAATCTGGTACTCTTGGTGAGTGGTCAGAAAAAATTATTACTCTTATGGCTGAAGTAGATGGTTATATCCCTGAACCAGTAAGAGAAACAGATCAAGATTTCTTGATGCCAATTGAAGATATTTTCTCTATCCAAGGTCGTGGTACAGTTGTAACTGGTAAAATCGATAGAGGTACAGTTTGTGTCGGTGAATCAGTTGAAATCGTTGGTATCAAAGATACACAATCAACAACTGTAACAGGTGTTGAAATGTTCCGTAAAGAGATGGATTGTGGTGAAGCTGGTGATAATGCTGGTGTACTTATCCGTGGTATTGATAAAGAAGCAGTACAAAGAGGTATGGTTCTTTGTAAGCCAGGATCAATCACTCCACATACTAAATTTGAAGCGGAAGTTTATGTACTTACTAAAGAAGAGGGTGGTAGACATACACCATTCTTTAATAACTATAGACCACAATTCTATGTAAGAACAACAGATGTAACTGGTTCAGTTCAACTCCTAGAGGGTACTGAAATGGTTATGCCAGGTGATAATGTTAAGATTAATGTTGAACTTATTGCACCAGTTGCACTAGAAGATGGTACAAGATTTGCAATCCGTGAGGGTGGTAGAACTGTTGGTGCTGGTGTTGTTACTAAGGTAATCGCATAAGTTTAATGGTTAGAGCTTCGGCTCTAGTCAATCTATCGCGAAACTAAGGAATACTATGAGAGAAACTATACATTTAGGATGTGAAAAGTGTACAAGACGCAATTATCACACAACTAAAAATAAAAAAACAACAACAGGTAAATTGGCACTTAAAAAGTACTGTAAATGGTGCAAATGTCATACTGTTCATAAAGAGATGAAGCTGTAAGCTTACTCTTTAAGACCCACGATTTTAGTCCAGCTAGAATCGTAACCTAAATAATATTTAGGCCAATAGCTCAGTTGGTAGAGCACTGGTCTCCAAAACCAGGTGCCGGGGGTTCGAGTCCCTCTTGGCCTGCCACAATTAAGGTAAACAACAATGGGAAAACTTTCAACATTTATAGCACACGCTAGAGAAGAAATTCATAAAGTTATATTTCCGACAAAAGTACAAGTAAGACAAGCATTTTTAGCAGTTATTCTAGTAGTAACTGTTATATCTATATTTTTAGCATTGGTTGACCTCTTGATGTCATCAATTGTTTCATCAGTTCTATAGGATTACAGATGGATTTTCAATGGTATGCAATCCAAGTTTATGCAGGAAGTGAACAGTCGGTAAAAAAAGCGATTGAGCAACTTGCAGTTGATTATGGAATTGAAGAAAAAGTTGATAGAATCGTAGTGCCTACAGAAGAGGTTATCGAAGTTAAAAATGGTGATAAAAAGATAACAGAACGATCTTTGTATCCAGGTTATGTTTTTGCTAGTATTAGTCTTGATACAGATCTTTGGCATAAGGTACAGAGCCTTCCTAGAGTCTCCAGATTTATTGGAGAACAAAAAACACCCACAGCACTTAGCGAATCTGATATTAGAGTAATTTTAGAGAAGATGGAAAATAAATCTGCTCCTAGACCTAAAGTAGATTTTGAGGCTAACGAGATAGTTCGTATAGTTGATGGGCCGTTTGCTAACTTTACAGGAATGGTTGAAGAGTATGATCTAGATCATGGCAAACTGAAACTTAATGTCTCTATTTTTGGTCGTAATACTCCAGTCGAAATTGACTACACACAAGTAGAGAAAATTATTTAATACTATAATGATCTACAAGATAGTATATAAGAAAAGGTTTTCTCTTTACTTATATAATTTAATTTAATAAAAGGAAAAAAAGATGGCAAAAAAGATAGCTGATAAATTTAAGCTTATGATACCTGCTGGCACAGCAAACCCATCACCACCAGTTGGTCCTGCTCTTGGACAGCGTGGTGTAAATATTATGGAGTTTTGTAAAGCATTTAATGAAAAAACAAAAGATAAAATGGGATTCAAAATACCTGTAATTATTACAGTTTATTCTGATAGAAGTTTTACTTTTGAGACAAAACAACCACCTGCAAGTGATTTAATCATGAAAGCTGCTGGTATTAAGAAAGGTACTGATAATCCTATTACTACTAAAGTAGGTTCTATTAGTCAAGCACAACTTGATGAAATTATTGTTCAAAAAATAGCTGACCTTAATACAAATGACAAAGAGATGGCTGCAAAAATTATTGCAGGTTCTTGTAGAAGTATGGGCGTAGAAATTACTGAGTAATCTTAATTACCACAAGAGATTTAAAATATCGTGGGAGCAAATAAGCGGAGAAAACTATGGCAAAAAAAATAAGTAAAAGAACACAACAATTATTAGAAAAGTATGATAGCACTAAAGTATATGGTGTTGATGAAGCATTTAATATCCTTGCAGGTTTAAAATCAGCTAAGTTTGATGAGACTGTAGAGGTAGCATTGAATCTTAATGTAGATCCTAGACATGCAGATCAAATGATTAGAGGGTCTGTTGTCCTTCCAAATGGAACAGGTAAAACAGTTAAAGTTGCTGTCTTTGCAAAAGGTGCTAAAGCTGACGAAGCAAAGGCAGCAGGTGCAGATTTATGTAACGCTGATGAATTAATTGAGATGATTCAAGCAGGTAATCTTGATTTTGATACAGTTATCTCTACACCTGATATGATGGGTGTATTAGGAAAAGTAGCAAGAATTCTTGGTCCAAAAGGTTTGATGCCAAACCCTAAGACAGGTACTGTAACTATGGATGTAACAACAGCTATTAACAATGCTAAAGGTGGGCAAGTAAACTTTAGAGTTGATAAAAAAGGTAATATTCACGCTGGTATCGGTAAAGCAAGTTTTGATGAAGCAAAAATAACAGAAAATTTTAAAACATTTGTTGAAAAAATCAACAAAGCAAAACCAGCTTCAGCAAAAGGTAAATATATTACTAATGCAGCAATATCACTAACAATGAGTCCATCAGTTACTCTTGATTTAGCAGAAATAGCAGAAATAAAATAAATTTTAAATAATTATCTTAGGCTTAAGATAACAGGGGCTAGAGCTTAATATAAACTTATCCTAGAGATAGGTGTTGTTTACAACAACCCAGTTAGAGGTCGGAAGGAGAAAATATGACTAAAACAGAAAAAGTAGAACTTGTTGCTCAGATGACAGAATCATTTACAGATACTGCTGCAATTATCGTATGTAATTACAAAGGTATGACTGTTGAGAAGCTAGAAGAAGTAAGAAACTTGGCTCGTGAAAACGATAGTGAAGTTAAAGTTGTTAAAAATACTTTAGCTGCAATTGCACTTAAAAATGCAGGTCAAGAGGAAGTAGCATTTGTTGATACAAACTTAGTTATTTGGGGTAATGACCAAATATCTACTTGTAAGGTAGCTGATAAAGCAGCTGATGATAACAAAGAATTTTTTGCAATAAAAACTGGTCTTCTTGAAGGAAAAGTTGTTGATTTGGCTACAATCAATGCAATGGCTAAACTTCCAAGTAGAGATGAACTTATTGGTATGTTACTTAATGTTTGGAATGCTCCAGTACAGAACTTTACTATTGGACTTTCAGCACTAGCAACTAAAAAAGAAGAAGAGGCGTAGATTTTACTCTACACCATAATTAACGAATAAAATAAGGAAATAAACATGGCAACAACTAAAGAAGATGTATTAGAATTTATCTCTAACCTATCTGTTCTTGAGCTTTCTGAGCTTGTGAAAGAATTTGAAGAAAAATTTGGCGTATCTGCTCAAGCTACAGTAGTAGCTGGTGGTGCAGTAGCTGAAGCAGTAGAAGAGCAAACAGAGTTTGATGTAGTACTTACAGATGCAGGTGCTAAGAAAATCAATGCTATTAAAGTAGTAAGAGCAATTACTGGTCTTGGTCTTAAAGAGGCTAAATCAGCTGTTGAAGATGTACCAACTGTACTTAAAGAGGGTGCTTCTAAAGAAGAAGCTGAAGAGATTAAAAAGCAAATCGAAGAAGCTGGCGCTGCTTGCGAACTTAAATAATTTTCTATTATCCAAGAGGTCTTTCTCTTGGATATTCTATTTTTTATTCTACTTTTAGATATAGTGACAAGCTATTAGGGGTTAATATTTACGCTCTTTACAATAGTTTATTTGTATATCTATACAAAACTAACCCAAACCCGAACTAAATAATCAAATCTATAAACTATATAAGGTCAATCCATGTTAAACTCTTTACATTCTGGAAATAGACTTCGTGTTGATTTTTCTAAAACTCCACGAGAGATTGAAATCCCAAATCTTT
The DNA here is from genome assembly GCA_016744805.1 of Sulfurovaceae bacterium. Lineage (GTDB taxonomy): Bacteria > Campylobacterota > Campylobacteria > Campylobacterales > Sulfurovaceae > SZUA-451. Next base: position 43,849 of record JADGDQ010000007.1, on the reverse strand, counting down.
TACAACTGCAACAGAAAAGTTATGAAAACTTTTTGATGTTAGGTGAAAAGGATAGACGAAACAGTACCATAGAAAAGGTATTTAGGTCTTCTTTTCCTATCCATGACCAACAAAATCGTCTAACACTTACTTATAAAAACAGTGAAATAGTTAAACCTAAATATACTGTTAGAGAGTGTATGGAAAGAGGACTTACTTACTCTGTATCCTTAAAAATGAATATTGCTTTAACTATCTGGAATAGAGATGAAAAAAGTGGTGAAAAGCTTGATCCAAAAGAGATTAAAGAACAGGCAGTATTTGTACGAGATATTCCATTAATGACAGATAGAACTTCTTTTGTTGTCAATGGTGTTGAGAGAGTTATTGTAAACCAACTTCACAGAAGTCCAGGTGTTATTTTTAAAGAAGCGGAAGCTACAACAGTAGTTAATAAACTTATTTACTCTGCACAGATTATCCCAGATCGTGGTTCTTGGCTCTATTTTGAATATGATGCTAAAGATATTTTGTATGCTAGAATTAACAAAAGAAGAAAAATACCAATTACTATTTTATTTAGAGCATTAGAGTACTCTAAAGAGGATATTATTAAACTATTCTATCCTACAAAAACAATTAGCATTAAAAATAATAGATTTTTAACAAAATTTGATGCAAGTGATTTTGCAGGTCGTGCAGAGTATGATGTTAAAGATATGGATGGTAATGTTATTGTAGGTGCGGGAAAAAGGCTTACCAAAAAGAAAGCACAAAAACTTATTGATGATGGTTTGGAGTGGATTGAATATCCACTTGAAACACTTATGGATAGACACCTTGCAAAAGCTGTAATTGATCAAGAGAGTGGAGAAGTACTCTATGATGTAGTTTCATCATTAGATGAAGCAAAACTTAAAAAAATGATTGATCAAGGTATTGATACTATTGAAATAGCCAATGACTTGGCTGAAGATACTGATGGTTCTATTATTAAATCATTTATTGCAGATCAAGAGAGCCTTAGACTACTTAAGCAAACTGAAGAGATAGAAGATGAAAACCTTCTCTCTATTATTCGTATTTACAAAGTGATGCGACCTGGTGAGCCTGTTACTCCTGAGGCTGCAAAAGCATTCTTAAAACAACTCTTTTTTGATCCAGAGCGATATGATTTGACCAAAGTTGGTCGAATGAAGATGAATCATAAACTAGGACTAAGTATCCCTGAGTATGTTACTGTAATGACAGCAGAAGATATTATAAATACTGTTAAATATCTTATCAAAGTCAAAAATGGTCAAGGGCATATAGATGATAGAGATCACCTAGGAAATAGAAGAATTAGAGCTATTGGTGAGCTTTTGGGGAATGAGCTTCATAGTGGTCTTACAAAGATGCAAAAAGCTATTAAAGATAAGATGACTACGATTAGTGGTACGCTTGATGAGTTGATGCCACATGATTTGGTCAACTCTAAAATGATTACCAATACTATTTTAGAGTTCTTCTCTAGTGGACAGTTGAGTCAGTTTATGGATCAGACCAATCCACTCTCTGAAGTAACACATAAAAGAAGACTCTCTGCACTTGGTGAGGGTGGTCTTGTCAAAGAGAGAGCAGGTTTTGAAGTACGGGATGTACACCCTACACACTATGGTAGAATCTGTCCTATTGAGACTCCAGAGGGTCAAAATATTGGTCTTATTAATACCCTTGCTACTTATGCAAAAGTAAATGAGCTTGGATTTATTGAAGCTCCATATAAGATAGTAAATGATGGTAAAGTAATGGACGAAATTGTCTATATTACTGCTACTCAAGAAGAAGATAAATGTATTGCTCCTGCATCAACTGTTGTAGATGAGAATGGAATGATTGTTGAAGATTTGATTGAGACAAGACTTAATGGTAATATTGAGTTGAACCTTGTATCAAGAGTTGATTTAATTGATATATCTCCACTTATGATTTCTGGGTCAGCTGCTGCATTGATTCCTTTCTTGGAACATGATGATGCAAACCGTGCTTTGATGGGGTCAAACATGCAACGACAGGCTGTTCCTATGCTTAAAACGGAAGCTCCTGTAGTTGGTACTGGTATGGAAGCAATTGTAAGTCGTGATGCTTGGGAAGCTGCAAAAGCTAAGCGATCAGGAACAGTAGAAAAAGTAGATGGTAAAAATATCTATGTTATGGGTGAAGATGAGAGTGGGGTATTTATTGACCACTATGCACTTGAGAAAAATATGCGTACGAATCAAAATACTACCTTTTCTCAAACACCTATTGTAAAGCTTGGGGCTAAAGTTACTAAGGGTCAAGTTATTGCAGATGGACCAAATATGGATCAAGGTGAACTTGCTATTGGTAAAAATATTCTTGTTGCATTTATGCCTTGGTATGGGTATAACTATGAGGATGCGATTATTATCTCTGAGAAGTTGATTATAGAAGATACCTTTACTTCTGTGCATACTTATGAAAAAGAGATAGAAGCAAGAGAACTCAAGCATGGGACAGAAGAGATTACTAGAGATATTCCAAATATTCGTGAAGATGAACTGCTTCACTTAGATGATAGCGGTATTGTTAAAATTGGTACGCATGTGAAACCTGGTATGATATTAGTAGGAAAAGTAAGTCCAAAAGGTGAGATTAAACCAACACCAGAAGAGCGATTACTTCGTGCTATCTTTGGTGAAAAAGCAGGTCATGTTGTGAATAAATCACTCTACTGTCCTGCTTCTATGGAAGGTGTAATTGTTGATATTAAAGTCTTTACCAAAAAAGGACATGAAAAAGACTCTCGTGCCTTACAGGCTTTTGAAGAGGAAAAATCAATTCTTGATGGAGATCACCATGATCAACTTTTGATGATTGATAGAGAAGAGATGCTTCGTATAACAGCACTTCTTTCTAAAAATATACTTATCTCAGATGTTACTATTGATGATGTAGAGTATGGTGCAGGAACACAAATACCTGAAGATATTGTAAGAGGTATTAACCGTTTTATCCTTAGAAAAGTAGTGCAGTCATTTAATACTGAGATACAATCTGAGTATGAAACTATGAAAAATTACTTCTTAAAACAGAAAAAGAAGCTTAAAAATGATCATGAAGAGAAGCTGAGTGTTCTTGAAAAAGATGATATTCTTCCAAGTGGTGTTACTAAGCTTGTAAAAATATATATTGCAACAAAAAGAAAACTAAAAATTGGTGATAAGATGGCTGGTCGCCATGGAAATAAAGGTATTGTATCTAATATTGTTCCTGAACCTGATATGCCATATATGGAAGATGGAAGAGCTGTTGATTTGATTTTGAACCCTCTAGGAGTTCCAAGTCGTATGAATATTGGTCAAATTTTAGAAGTTCACTTAGGACTTGTAGGTAAACGCCTTGGTGAGCAGATTACAGAGATGTTTGAAGCCCAACAAGCCACACTTATTACTGACCTTAGAGCAAAAATGACAGAAATAGCAGATGTAGCTAGACTTATGAATGCTAAAGAGACACTAGCACAACTAAGTGATGAAGAGCTTTTGGTTTATGCTAGAGACTGGAGTAATGGTGTGAAATTTGCAGCTCCAGTATTTGAGGGGGCTAATAGAGATGAGTTTGAAAAACTATTTGAATTAGCTAAAATAGATGCTGATGGAAAAACAGAGCTTTATGATGGTATGACTGGTGAGAAGATGATAGAGCGAGTGAATGTAGGATATATGTATATGCTTAAACTCCACCACCTTGTTGATGAAAAAGTCCATGCACGAAGTACTGGACCATACTCACTTGTTACACAACAGCCTGTTGGTGGTAAAGCTCTCTTTGGTGGACAGAGATTTGGAGAGATGGAGGTATGGGCATTAGAAGCCTATGGTGCATCACATATCCTCAAAGAGATGTTAACAATTAAATCTGATGATGTAGAGGGTAGGGCTAGAGCCTATAAAGCAATTACAAAAGGGGAGAGTGTTCCAGAATCTGGAGTACCTGAAACGATGTTTGTATTGACCAAAGAGCTTCAAGCTCTTGGACTTGATGTAGAACTTTATGAGAAGCAAAAAGAAGGAGAGGGCGAATATGAGTAAGAGATTAGAAAACTTAATACCAATTGACCTAAATAGTGAAGATAAACCAAAAGATATAGAGGCATTGCAATTAAGAGTTGCAAGCCCAGAAAAAGTATTGTCTTGGAGTTTTGGTGAAGTAAAAAAACCTGAGACAATTAACTATCGTACTCTTAAACCAGAGAGAGATGGTCTTTTCTGTGCAAAAATATTTGGACCTATTCGTGATTATGAGTGTCTTTGTGGTAAGTATAAAAAGATGCGATACAAAGGTGTAGTGTGTGAAAAATGTGGTGTTGAAGTAACTACTTCAAAAGTAAGACGAAATAGAATGGGACATATAGCTCTTATTGTTCCTGTTGCCCATATTTGGTATGTTAGCTCTCTGCCTTCAAGAATTGGTACACTTCTTGGTGTCAAGATGAAAGATCTTGAAAGAGTATTATATTATGAAGCATATATAGTCAAAGATCCAGGTGATGCTAGTTATGATAGTGAAGGACTCAGTCCACTGCTTAAAGATGATGTTCTTAATGAAGAGCAGTATCAGCAGATTTTACAACGATTTGGAGATACTGGATTTGATGCTAGAATGGGTGGAGCAGTTATTCAAGAGCTTCTAGCTGACCTTGATTTAGTAGAGATGTTTGGTCAACTCAAAGAAGATATTAAAGCTACTAAATCAGAAGCAAAAAGAAAAACTATTGTAAAAAGACTCAAAGTTATTGAAGCATTTCTTAATTCAGGAAATAGACCTGAATGGATGATGCTTATTAACTTACCAGTTCTTCCACCAGATTTAAGACCTCTTGTAAGTCTTGATGGTGGTAAGTTTGCCGTTTCTGATGTAAATGACCTCTATAGAAGAGTTATTAATCGTAACCAAAGACTTAAAAGACTTACAGAACTAGATGCTCCTGAGATTATTGTTCGTAATGAAAAAAGAATGCTTCAAGAGTCTGTAGATGCACTCTTTGATAATGGTCGTCGTGGTAATGCTGTAAAGGGTGCGAACAAAAGACCACTCAAATCACTCTCTGAAGTTATCAAAGGAAAGCAAGGTCGATTTAGACAAAACCTTCTTGGTAAAAGAGTTGACTTTTCGGGTCGTTCTGTTATTGTTGTTGGACCTCACTTGCGTATGGATCAATGTGGACTTCCTAAGAAGATGGCACTTGAACTCTTTAAGCCACACCTTATGGCAAAGCTTGAAGAGAAAGGGTATGCAACTACACTGAAACAAGCTAAAAAAATGATTGAGATGAAAGTCAATGAAGTTTGGGAGTGTCTTGAAGAGGTTGTTGAGTCGTATCCAATACTCCTCAACCGTGCACCAACACTGCATAAGCTCTCTATTCAAGCCTTTCACCCTCGTTTGATCGAAGGAAAAGCAATACAGTTACACCCACTTGTCTGTTCTGCATTTAATGCTGACTTTGATGGGGATCAGATGGCTGTGCATGTACCACTAGGTGATAATGCTATTGCAGAAGCAAAAATCTTGATGCTTTCATCTATGAATATCTTGCTTCCTGCTTCTGGTAAAGCGATTGCTGTACCATCTCAGGATATGATTTTGGGACTCTATTATCTTACGCTAGAGAAAAATGAAGTCAAAGGTGAGCATAAACTTTTTGCAAATGTTGAAGAGGTTGAGATTGCATTTGAACAGCATGCATTAGACCTTAATGCACGAATTAGAACTGTAATTGATGGAAAAATAATCCGTTCAACAGCAGGTCGTTTAATTTTAAAATCAATTATTCCTGATTATGTTCCAGAAAAATATTGGAATAAAATTTTAAAGAAAAAAGATATTGGTGCATTAGTTGATTATGTTTACAAAATTGGTGGTATCAATGATACAGCCTCTTTCTTGGATGATCTTAAAGATATTGGTTTTAAATATGCTACAAAAGTAGGGGTATCTATCTCTATTGATGATATTAAAATTCCAGATCTTAAAGAGCCAAGAGTAGCAGAGGCAAAAGCTTTGGTAAAAGAGATTCAACAGCAGTTTGGTAAGGGTCTTCTTACAGAACAAGAGCGATACAACAAGATTATTGATATCTGGACAGATGCAAATAATGAAATTGCAGAAGCACTTATGAAGCTTATTCGCGAAGATAAAGATGGATTTAACTCTGTCTTTATGATGGCGGATTCTGGTGCTAGGGGTTCTGCTGCACAGATTAGACAGCTCTCTGGTATGCGTGGACTTATGGCAAAATCTGATGGGTCTATTATTGAGACACCAATTACCTCTAACTTCCGTGAAGGTCTAAATGTACTAGAGTACTTTATTTCAACTCACGGAGCGAGAAAAGGACTTGCCGATACAGCACTCAAAACAGCCAATGCGGGTTATTTGACTCGTAAGTTGATTGATGTCGCACAAAATGTTAAAGTTAATGTTGATGATTGTGGTACGCATGAGGGTGTAGAGGTTTCTGATATTGTAGTGGGTAACGAGATGATTGAGCCACTTAGCGATAGAATCTATGGTAGAGTAGTTGCCCAAGATGTTATTGACCCTATTACTAGCGAAGTTTTGGCTAGTCAGGGGACTCTTATTGATGAAGAGATGGCAAACCGTATTAAAGATGCCGATGTTCGGTCTGTAGTGATGAGAGCTCCATCTACTTGTAAAGTAGAAAGAGGGATTTGTGCTAAGTGTTATGGTCTGAATATGGCTGAAAACAAACTTGTCAAGACTGGTGAGGCGGTGGGAGTTATTGCTGCTCAATCTATTGGTGAGCCAGGTACTCAGTTGACTCTTCGTACATTCCACACAGGTGGTACAGCTACAGCAGGAAAAGAAGAGCGACAAGTTGTTGCAACAAAAGAGGGCTTTATTCGTTATTATAACCTCTCTGTATATCGTAACCGTGAAGATAATTTGATTGTTGCAAATAGAAGAAATGCAGGTATTTTACTTGTTGAACCAAAAATAAAAGCAGTTACAGCAGGTAAACTATCTATAACAATTACACATGATGAAATTGTTATATTTATTGAGTCAAATACTGAAGATGCAACAAAATATAATATTAGAAAAAGTGATGTAGCCAAATCAAATGAGCTTGCAGGTGTTGCAGGGAAGATTGAAGGAAAACTCTATTTGCCATTTAAAAATGGTGATATGATATCAGAGGGTGAGTCAATTGTAGAGGTTATCAAAGAGGGATGGAGTGTGCCTAGTCGTGTACCATTTGCGAGTGAACTCAAAGTAGAAGATGGAGCTCCTGTAACACAGCAAGTAATCGCTGAAGCAAAAGGGCAACTTAAATACTTTATTCTTAAGGGTGATTATCTTGAACCAATTGATACTATTACCAAAGGCTCTCCTGTAGAAGAGAAGGGTCTTTTTGCTGTTATTGTTGATGAAAGACATAGAGAAGCAGCAAGACACTATATCTCAAGAGGTTCTGTAATTAGCGTAGCAACTGATGGATTGGTAGAGAGAGGTGATATTATCTCTGCTCCACAAAATCAGTCTCAAAAGGTAATTGCAGAGTGGGATCCATACTCTGAACCAATTATTGCAGAGCAAAATGGTACACTGAAGTTTGAAGATATTATTCCTGGTATTACTGTAGCAGAGCAGTTTGATGAAGTAACAGGAGATACAAGACTAGAACTTAATGAGTATATTCCTGCAGCCTATAAACCATCAATTATTCTTGCAACAGATTCAGGTGATATTATCCGTTATCAACTTGACCCTAAGAGTATTCTTTTTGTTAAAGATGGTGATGATGTAACAATTGCTGATATTTTAGCAAAAACACCAAAAGCAGCAATTAAATCAAAAGATATTACAGGGGGTCTTCCTAGAGTATCTGAATTATTTGAGGCGAGACGACCAAAAGATATTGCACTTATTGCACAGATTGATGGTGTTGTTAGCTTTGGGAAGCCTTTGCGTGGGAAAGAGCGATTAATTGTTACAAGTGAAAATGGTCAGATAACTGAACAGTTTGTAGACAAAGGAAAAATGGCACTTGTAAATACAGGTGAGTTTGTACATACTGGTGAAAAACTTACAGAAGGTACTATCTCTAGTCATGATATCTTGGCTGCTCTAGGTGGACGAGCCTTGTATGAGTATATTGTGAGTGAAGTACAGCAAGTCTATAGAAGACAAGGGGTTAATATCTCAGATAAGCATATCGAGATAGTTGTCTCTCAGATGATGAGACAGGTAAAAATTGTAGATAGTGGTGATAGTAAGTTTATTGCTGCTGATATTATCTCAAAAAGAAAATTCCAAGAGGAAAATGAGAGAGTACTTAAATTGGGTGGAGAGCCTTCTATTGCTGAACCAATGCTTGTAGGTATTACAAGAGCAGCAGTTGGAGCAGATAGTATTATCTCTGCAGCCTCATTCCAAGATACAACAAAAGTTCTTACATCAGCATCTATTGCAGGTACAGTTGATGGACTTGAAGACCTGAAAGAGAATGTTGTTATTGGTCGACTTATTCCTGTTGGTACAGGTATGGTAGATGCCTCTAAGATTGTTTTAACAGAAGCAGAGTAGAGAGTTTTTATGGGTATCCTTTGTGGGTACTCATAGTTTAGGATATTTATGAAAAAACTCTTTTTAACCATTTTATTACTTATTTTAGTATCTATAGCTTCACTCTATTTCTATTTAAAGTTTACGACAGAGTATATCTATACAACTATAGGCATAGAAACCCCTTCTGGAAATTTGGAAAATATCTTAGATACCCAAACAGAAATTATCAAATCCCAAGCTATTATCACAAAAGCACTTCAAGAGCTTAATATCTCTAGCACAAAGCTATCTTCTATTCAACAAAGAGTTTTTGTAGAGCGAGTCAAGCATTCATCTATTCTCAAAATATCTATCTCAAAACAGGCAACTCCTCAAGCAAAAAATATTTTAAATTCTATAGCCAATATCTATACTACACACTATAATCAAGAGAGTACAAATAGTCAATTAGTGTTATCAAATACCATAGATAATAGGCTTCAAACACTCAAGCAGAGTATCAACGACTTAGCACTTAGATTAGAGAAGTTTAGAGAAGAAAATCATTATATAGTCACAACTACAGTAGCCCAAAAGAGAGTAAATACTCTTGAAATATTGAATAAGAGACTTTTAAAAATAACTATAGAGTTAGATATTCTTAAAAGAGTCTCCAGACAGTTACAGACAAATAAAAATATAGAGAGACTCCTTGTTGCTGGTCTCTATAGTAGTAAAGAGAGAGAAAACAAGATTTTAGAAGAGAGCATTAGGCAACTCCAGCAATCAATTATTCAGATGAAGATACTTCTTGGTGATTATACAAAAGAGTATCCAGAGGTTATTAAATTAAAACGAAAAATCTTAGAACTCAAAAAGATTACGCTCACTATTATCAAAAATAATCAAAAAAGTTATAAGCAAGAGAAGAGACTTCTGCAAGAGTATATTAAAAAAGAGAGAGTATTTATAGAAAAAATACCATCGAGTGATAGAGTTGTAACAAGCTTCAAAGAGCAACTCTATAGCAAGAGAAAACTCTATAATACTCTTTTGGAGAAAAAGCTCAATCTTACACTCAAACAGACAAAGAGTAGCAGAGCCTATATTGTAGATAAAAATAGAGAAGAGAGTTATAGAAATTATAATTTTTACCTAAGATTTTTTAGGGAGCTTTTCTGATGTATAAAGAGATACTCGTTATGATGCTTCCTATGAGCCTTTATGCTTTGAATTTAGGCTCTATAGATGTGATAACTACACAGAGTAGAGAAGAGTTAAGTAGTAGCGAGGCTATGAGTGTTGATTTTGTAGATGCATCGAAGGCAGAAACCTATCAAGTGGATACTCTTAGTGATTTAGCTTCGCTTATTCCTAACCTTAATATTTCAGGTATTGGAAGTCGAAATAAGAAAACTTTTACACTTAGAGGAGTGAGTAATTATGTGGCATATCAGAGTAGTGTAGCTGTCTATATAGATGGTATACCTCTTCCTTTTAGTTATGGTTATGGTCTATTAGATATGAATAATATTACTACTGTTGAGTTTACAAAAGGGGCGTATGGGGCGATATTTGGTAAGGGAGCTCAGTCGGGTGTCATGAGGGTCTCTACTCACGCCCCAAGCCAAGATACCCAAGCTAAGCTCTCTTTTGAACTAGGTTCATATCAGCACCAATCTCTTAGTGGATATATTTTAGGAGCGACACCCTACAAGAGTCTCAACTACTCACTCTCATTTAATAAAGAGGGTTTTAATGGTTACTCTCTCAATACTCTTACAGGTAATCGGTTTGATAAAGAAGATATCTCTACAATCAATGCAAAGTTACACTTTACTCCATCAGATGATTTTGATATAGCACTCCATTATGCACACGCTACAAGTGATGATGGCGGTTCACCCTTTACTACGAATAGGAAAAATAATATACGCTCTATTGATGATGAGGCTATAGATGGATTTAACAAACTTCAGAGTGATCGTTTAGGACTTTTTGCTCATTACAAATGGGGAGAGTATAGACTTAGTTCATCTACAAGCTATGTCAAACAGACGATGGATAGTAGTGACTATATAGCAGTATTAGAGGGAGTGACACTCCTTACCGATACAGATATTGAGGAGTTTACACAAGATATAGAGCTACAACGCTCTTTTGATAACTCTGATATAAAGCTTGGACTCTTCTACTCTAAAAAGCTTCGGTTTGAGTATAGAGAAGATCAGATACTATGGCATCTGTATCCAATACCATTAAGCAGTAAAAATAGTATTGAAGACCCTGATGAGGTGTTGGCTTTGAGTGCAAAATATAACTATTATTTGGGTGATAGTTTTCTATTAACAGCAGGTTTTCGATACCAAGAGAGTCAATGAGATTTTGATAGAATAATGAATAACTTTGGAGAGGAGTCTACCCATGCAGATGCTTCAAATAGCTGGAAAAAGCTTTTGCCTCTCTTATCTCTTAGCTACTTTACAAAGAACCAATCTCTTCTCTATCTTACCTACTCACAAGGTTTTCGTATAGGTGGCTATAACTATCGCTCTTTAGATACTCTTATTCCCTATAAAGAGGAGATAGTTAGAAGTTATGAGCTAGGCTATAAGGGCAAACTTGGGGATAGATTTCATCTTAATAGTGTGCTATTTTATAACGCTATCAAAGATATGAGAGTGGTCTCTTTTAGTGATACCTTTGGTAGTTCTCTCTCCAATGCTGATAGGGCTTACAGTTATGGTTTGGAGCTTGATATGCACTACCAAAAAGATGAACTTTTGCTCTATAGTTCTTTAGGAGTGACACAAGCAAAATATGATACTCTTCTACTAAATGGAATAGATTACAGTGACCATTATGTAATAGATACACCTCAGGCTACAGCTTCTCTTGGATTGAGATATAGTTTGAGTGATACTCTCTATCTTAATGCCTCTGTAAGTTATATGGGTAAACGCTACTATAATGCTCAAAATACAGCACTAGAGGATGGCTATAGTGTGAGTAATTTAAGTTTAGGATATAAAAAGCTAGGATGGGAAGTTGAACTTTATGGTAAAAATATTTTTGATAGTGAATATGTTGATTTTATGATTTCTACACCTAGTAATAACTATTATCACTTTGGAGCTCCACGAGTTGTAGGTGTAGCTATCTCTAAAGAGTTTTAATAGTATGGTACGCTCTCTTTGGTTATTTTTACTCTTCTCTATGATTCTTGGAGCTAATAGTAATTTTACACTCTTTTATTTAGAAGATAGGGAAGAGAGAGAGACCATAGAGAGTATCCAAAAGAAGAAGTTCTCTAATGTTGTACCCAGTCGCTTTAGTTTAGGATACCGTCATAAAAACTCTGCTCACTGGTTTGCTATTGATATTAGCTCTGATGCTACAGAGGAGCAACTCTACCTCTATTTTACCAATCTATTTGCCAAAGAGTTTACCTTTTATTACCAAGATAGCAGTGCAAAATGGCACGAAAAAGAGGTAGGTTATGGCCAAGAGAATCGTAGTGATAGTATATGGACAAGCAAACCAACACTTAAACTTCCTATTCAATACCATACAAGAGTTTTTGTAAAGATCAAGAGTGATGTAGCGATTGTGGGGGAGTTTTTGCTCTTTGAAGGGCTAAGTACTCTTATAGAGTATCAAAGCTATTACTATCTCTTTTTTGCACTCTTTTTTGGAGTATTACTTATGAGTATAACTATCAACCTCTTCCTTTTTGTTACACTTAAAGAGTCAGTTTATGGCTACTATCTAGGCTATCTCCTCTTTTTTGGTAGTTTTGTTTTTATGGTGAACTCTCTGCATAGTACCTTTGCTACACCTCTTATTATCCAAATTTTTCGTATGTTCTCACCTATAGCACTTATCTTTTTTATACTCTTCTCCAAAGAGCTTTTGCAATTAAAAAAGATTGCACCACGATTAAATATGCTACTCAATCTTATACTTGTCTCTATGGTATTTTTTATTGTAATGATCAACTACTCTACCTCTCCATGGTATGGGATGTTAGCCAAATTTTCAACACTCCTCTATGCTCTTTTGATTATCAGTACAGCTCTTGCCATCTATCATCGAGTTACTAAGGCTAGGATTTATCTCTTTGCACTGCTAATACAGCTTGTGAGTTCTTGGATGATGGCAAATATGTATGGTGGTCTTTTGGAGAATAATGATATAAACCAGTATAGTTTTATGGTAATAACCATGATAAACTTTATGCTCTTTACTATCATATTAGCCAATAGAATCAATGAAGAGACGCAAAAAAAGCTCCAAGCAGAAGAGAGATTATGTTACCAACGAGCAAACTATACACAAAAACTTGAACAAGAGGTACGAGAGCGGACACAAAGAGTAAACCAACTCCTCAAAGAGAAAGAGATTCTCCTACAAGAGGTCTACCATAGAGTCAAAAATAATTTCCATATGGTTACAAGTCTACTCTGGATAGAGCAACAAAATCAAAAAGGTAGAGAGCAGAAAGAGGGTCTTATAGAGTTAATTAATCGGATTAAATCCATGTCATTTATCCATGAATATCTTCTAGGCTTAGATGACTATAGAGAGATAGATGCCTCTGAGTATATGGGACATATCGTAGATGCACTCCTAAGAAGCTATCCAAAAGAGGAGTTATATATAGAGTATAATATAGAGAATTGTAAACTACTCTCTGATGAAGCATTCTACTTGGGAGTTATCCTCAATGAACTTCTTCCCAATGCTATCAAACACCATAATAAACAAGAGCGATGTACCATAGAACTATCGTGTAGAGCAGAGGATGGAAATGTTAGACTAATAGTGCAAGATAATGGAGATGGTTTTGATATTGACGCTTGTGAGGGTGGATTTGGGGTACAGCTTATAGAGGAGTTTACAAGCAAACTAAATGCAACTACCAAAGAGTACTCCTTTGAGAATGGTACAGAGTATAGATTATTTTTTCCAAAGAGTAGTTCTCCTCTTTAATTTCTTGTTATATATCTTTAGTTTTTTACTATTCTTGATATAATAATGCCACTTATCTAGAGTATAAAGAGGACATTATGAAAAGAGATTTTAGTATAGTATTATTATTTATTTTTACTTTTACAGCTTGTAATCAAGGTAGATCTGATTATGAGCTTCTCCAAAGTAATACTATTGTGAAAAGTGAAACAAAAAAGAAGTTAGAAAAAATAGAGTATAAAATTGTACCACAAGATAGATTATCTGTTATTATTTATCAATACCCAGAGTTAACACCAACAAAAATGAATGAAAAAGGTATTTTAGTTGATAGCCAAGGATATATCTCATTACCGCTGATCCATAGAATTAAAATAGCAGGGTATACACAGTATGAGGCAGCCACAATGTTAGAAAAAAAATACAAAAAATATCTTACTGAGCCATCTTTAAATATAGAAGTTATGAATAAAAGAGCCTATATATTGGGTGAAGTTAAAAGATCAGGGGTAATTCGATTAGAAAATGAGACTATGTCGGTGATTCAAGCAGTAGCAACGGCAGGTGGGCTTACTGATTCGGCTCAAAGAGATCAAGTTTTTGTAATTACGCATGATGGAAATAATACTATGAGAATGCGAAGAATAGACCTTACAAGTTTTACTGTTCTTCAAGCCTCTAATCTTCTTATTAAACCAAATGATATTATCTATGTTCAGCCAAACAAATGGAAATCTTTTCGTGTAGCATCAGATGACTTTACCTCTCCATTTGAAACAATTGCCAAGGTAGCTTCACCATTTGTAACGCTAAAATATCTCACACAAGATTAAGCAAATATAAGCAGAATAAAAGGTATTTTCACTATAATGCCTTGGATTCTAACTATTTTGCCCCTCCAAAAGATACTTATATATATAAGCGTATTTTTTTGAGGCGTAAAGCCTAGATTCTAATTAACCATACATTAAAAAAGGAGACGATTTGCCAACTATTAACCAGTTGATTCGTAAAGAACGCAAAAAAGTGATTAAAAAATCAAAATCACCAGCTTTAGTAAGCTGTCCACAAAGAAGAGGTGTTTGTACTAGAGTATATACAACTACACCAAAAAAGCCTAACTCTGCTTTGAGAAAAGTTGCAAAAGTTAGATTAACTAGTGGATTTGAAGTAATTTCATATATTGGTGGAGAGGGTCACAACCTTCAAGAGCACTCAATCGTACTTGTAAGAGGCGGAAGAGTAAAAGATTTACCAGGTGTTAAGTATCATATTGTTCGTGGTGCATTGGATGCTTCAGGTGTTGCTAATAGAAGAGTTGCAAGATCTAAATACGGTACTAAAAAACCTAAATAGAGAGCAGTTACAAGAGTCGAGAGTAGGCAGGTATTATCATAAATCCTTAGGGGATGATACTTGAGTAAATTAAACTAATATATAATTGAAGAAGGAAAATCAATGAGAAGAAGAAGAGCTCCCGAGAGACCAGTTCTCCCAGATCCAGTATATGGTTCAAAAATTTTAACAAAATTTATCAATGCAGTAATGCTAGATGGTAAAAAGAGTACAGCACAAAAAGTAATGTATGGTGCATTAGAGAGAATCGAAGCAAAGTCTGGCGAAAAAGGTATTGAAGTATTCAATAAAGCTATGGATAATGTAAAGCCAGTTATGGAAGTAAAAAGCCGTAGAGTTGGTGGAGCTACTTATCAGGTGCCTATTGAAGTAAGACCTGTAAGACAACAGTCTCTTGGTATTAGATGGATTGTTGAAGCAGCTAGAAAAAGAAACGAAAGAACTATGATGGAGAGACTATCAAATGAATTGATGGACGCTGCAACAGATAAAGGTTCTGCTTTCAAGAAGAAAGAAGATACTTATAGAATGGCTGAAGCAAACAAAGCATTTGCTCACTATAGATGGTAAGGAAGTAGATTATGTCAAGAACGCATAAACTTGAAAAAGTAAGAAATATTGGTATTGCAGCTCACATTGATGCAGGGAAAACAACGACAACAGAAAGAATATTATTCTACACAGGTGTATCTCACAAAATAGGTGAAGTACACGACGGTGCAGCAACTATGGACTGGATGGAGCAAGAGCAAGAGAGAGGTATTACTATTACTTCTGCTGCTACTACTTGTGAGTGGGAAGGTCACCAAATCAATATTATTGATACTCCAGGTCACGTTGACTTTACTATTGAAGTTGAGCGATCTATGAGAGTTCTTGATGGTGCTGTTGCAGTATTTTGTTCAGTTGGTGGTGTTCAGCCACAATCTGAAACTGTTTGGAGACAAGCAAATAAATACCGTGTACCAAGAATGGTTTTTGTTAACAAAATGGACAGAACTGGTGCGGATTTCTTTGAAGTTGAAAGACAAATCAATGATAGACTTAAATCAAATGCTGTTCCTATTCAAATCCCTATTGGTGCTGAAGAAGAGTTTCAGGGTGTTGTAGATTTGGTAACAATGAAAGCAACTATCTGGGGCGATGATCAAAGTAAAATGGGTCAAGAGTTTGAAGTAGTTGATATTCCTGAAGATCTAGTAGAGTTAGCACAAGAGTATAGAGAAAAGCTTATTGAAGCAGTTTCTGAGACTAGTGATGAACTTATGGAAAAATTCATGGAAGGCGAAGAGCTTTCTGAAGATGAGATTAGAGCTGGTATCAAAGCTGCAACTCTTGCTATTACTATGATTCCTATGACTTGTGGTACTGCATTTAAAAACAAAGGTGTTCAGACTCTTCTTGACGCAGTTGTTTCATACCTTCCTGCTCCAACTGAAGTTGAAGAGATTAAAGGTGAGTATGAAGATGGTACAGAAGTAACTGTTGAGTCATCTGATGAGGGTGAGTTTGCTGCTCTTGGCTTTAAAATTATGACAGATCCATTTGTTGGTCAGTTGACATTTGTGCGTGTATACCGTGGTGTACTTCAGTCTGGTTCGTATGTATATAATACAACAAAAGGCAAAAAAGAACGAATCGGTCGTCTTTTGAAGATGCATGCTATCAAAAGAGAAGAAGTTGATGCTCTTTATGCTGGTGAGATTGGTGCTGTTGTTGGTCTTAAGACTACACTTACAGGTGATACTCTTGCTGGTGAAAAAGATAGAGTAATCCTAGAGAGAATGGAATTTCCAGATCCAGTTATCTCTGTTGCAGTTGAGCCAAAAACAAAAGCTGACCAAGAAAAAATGGGTATCGCTCTAGGGAAACTAGCTCAAGAAGATCCATCATTTAGAGTTGCTACAGATGAAGAGTCTGGTCAAACTATTATCTCAGGAATGGGTGAACTTCACCTTGAAATTCTTGTAGATAGAATGATGAGAGAATTTAAAGTAGAAGCTGATATTGGTGCTCCACAAGTTGCATACCGTGAGACAATTCGTAAGGCAGTACAAAAAGAGTACAAATATGCGAAGCAGTCTGGTGGTCGTGGTCAGTTTGGTCATGTATATCTCAAAATCGAACCACAAGAAGTTGGTAAAGGATATGAGTTTATCGACCAAATTAAAGGTGGTGTAATCCCTAAAGAGTTTATCCCTGCGGTAAACAAAGGTATTACAGAAGCTATGGGTAGAGGTATTCAAGCGGGTTATCCTATTGAAGATGTTAAAGTAACTCTTTATGATGGAAGCTACCATGATGTCGATTCATCTGAAATGGCGTTTAAACTTGCTGGTTCTATGGGTTTCAGAGATGGTTGTAGAGAGGCTAACCCTGTTATCCTTGAGCCAATGATGAAAGTTGAAGTAGAAGTACCAGAAGACTTTATGGGTGATGTTATTGGTGACATCTCTAAAAGAAGAGGTCAAGTATCTGGAATGGGTGACCGTTCTGGTAACAAAATTGTAGATGCATTCGTACCTCTTTCAGAGATGTTTGGATACTCTACAGACCTTAGATCTATGACACAAGGTCGTGCAACTTATGCTATGGAATTTGATCACTATGATGAAGTTCCACAAAATGTTGCAAAAGAGATTATTGCAAAAAGAAATGGTTAATATTTAATTAACTTTTGTTCCCACAGCTTTGTGGGGACTCTTTATAAAAACTACTTTTATCCAAATTTTTACACACTTATATCAAAAACTTTACTACTCATACTAAGTTCTATAAAATTTAGCTAAAATTACAATAATATAATTAAGAATGAAAATAAAAGGAATAGTGAATGAAAATATTTTTTAGTAGTGATGAGTCGTTTGAGGGGAGTTTTGATACACTATTAGCACGAGGAGCTATGGATATAGAGGGAGTAACTGCCACAGTTAAAACTCTACTTGATGCAATTAAGGCAGATGGTAACAAGGCTCTTAAATCTCAAATAGCTAAATTTGATCGTTGGGAACCAACAGAAGATGCAGAGCTTTTGGTCTCTACGGATGCTATGAAAGAGGCTTATGATGCTCTTGAGCCTAATCTTCGTGATGCTCTGCATTTAGCATATAATCGTATTGAGAGTTATCATCAAAAGCTTATGCCAAAATCTTGGATTGATTTTGAAAAAAATGGATCTATGTTGGGGCAGAAAGTTACTGCTGTTGATTGTGCAGGACTTTATATCCCTGGGGGGAAAGCTGCCTATCCTAGTTCACTTTTGATGAATGCTATTCCTGCTATTGTGGCTGGGGTTGAAGAGATAGTAGTCTGTACTCCTACACCTGATAATGAGATTAATGAATTACTGTTAGCTGCTTGTCATCTGTGTAAAGTGACTAAAGTGTACAAAGTAGGGGGTGCTTCTGCTATTGGAGCTATGGCGTATGGTACGCAGAGTATTGCCAAGGTGGATGTAATTACAGGACCGGGAAATATATTTGTGGCAACGGCTAAAAAGCTAGTATATGGTGAAGTAAACATAGATATGATAGCTGGTCCTAGTGAAATAGGAATACTTGCTGATAGCAGTGCAAAAGAAGATTATTTAGCTATGGATTTACTCTCTCAGGCAGAGCATGATGAGATGGCTAGTTCTATACTTATTACTACAGATACAGAGTTAGCAAATAGAGTAAGTGATAAGGTAGAAGAGTTTTTATCTACTCTTAGTAGAGAAGATATAGCTAGAAAATCTATAGAAGAGCGAGGTGCTATTATTGTAACTAATAGTATGGATGAGGCTATAGATCTTATGAATCGTATAGCCCCTGAACACTTAGAGGTAATGACAGAGAGTCCTTTAGAGTTACTTCCAAAAATTAAACATGCTGGAGCAATATTTTTGGGTGAAAATACACCAGAACCTATTGGTGATTATATAGCAGGACCTAATCATACACTCCCCACAGGTGGAACAGCAAAATTTTATTCACCACTGAGTGTAGAGCATTATCTAAAAAAATCTTCGATTATATCTATGAGTAAAGCAGGCATAGATGAATTAGGAGAAGCATGTGCACTTATTGCACATACAGAAGGGCTAACCGCTCATGCTAAATCTGTTGAGATGCGTATAAGGAAATCGTAGTGAAGCAAAAGATAGCTATAGGTTTGCTTGGTATTTTATTACTGTTAGTTGGGTGTAGTAGTTCAAGAAATGCAAAAAAATCTTATAAAGATACTTCTAAGCAATCAGCTAATAACTTTTATAATGCAGGAATGTTACGCTGTTCTGTGAATAATCCAACTTTTGATGATGTGTGTGATTATGCAGTCTATTACGAAAATAAAGTTATGAAAATAATAGTCGAAAATTCGGCTGTTCATAACTCTATCTCATACCGTATTTTTTATTTTGCTGCTGGAAGATTTAGAACTCAAAATAAAAAAGAGCTTGTTCGCACTCAAAAATTAGCAAGTAATCATTATCAAATTAGAGTGGGAAAAGAGTATTATCTTATGCCTCAAAGAGCATTAACTTATCAGCCTATGGATGAGAATATAACAACGAATAGACAAAAAAAATCTGCTAAACCAGTGCTAGAAGAAAAACCTATAGAAGTAATAGCAGCAGTAGTACCCAAAGTAGAAAAGCCTATAGTTGTAGCCAAATCAGAAACTAAGCCAGTAGTTAAAGCACAACCTGTAGCTGGAGTTGGTACATCAAGAAAGTTTAAAAGATAGTTATTACTTTTTTTGGAGACTATCTAAAACCCCAATAACAAAATATTTTGTAGGTGATTGTATTTTGGGGACAAACCAATATTTAAGTCTTATTGTTTTTGTATAGGGTACTATGCAAGAGGGTACTTTGTATGTGATAAGAGGATAGTCTATGCCACCATCAAAGAGTGGATTACACGAGAGTATTCGCAAAGAGCTATGGTAGAGGGCTATATGAGCAGGAGAGGTTTCAAATGACCACTTTGCATACTCTGAACAAGTAGGGTAGTATCTACATCCTGCTGGAAGCATCTTGGAGATATACTGGTATCCTTTAATAGGAGCTATCCAAAATTTACTACTCATATTTTTTAAACTGCTCTAACCATATTTTATCTGCATCACTTAATACTCCTACTCTACTTAGTAAACCTTTTTTGATACTTATAAGCGATGCTTCATCCATATATACTAAAAGTTTAGGATTGATTGTAGGTTCTTCTTTGCCATAAGAGATAAGTTGCTCTATATCTAATAGGAGTTCTTCTTTTGTTTGTTTGATTGAATTCATTTGGATATACTACCAAAAAAATAGTATAAAAGGAAGTAGTGATGATAAATATAGGAGATAAAGTAGCAGATTTCTGTTTGCCCAATCAAGATGAAGAGGAGATTTGTTGGAGAGATATTAAAGGGCGTTGGGTAGTACTCTATTTTTATCCAAAAGATAATACCCCAGGGTGTACAACAGAGGCCTGTGAATTTACAGAAGCTCTTCCTAATTTTGAGAGTTTAAACGCTATAGTTTTGGGTGTAAGTCCTGATAGCCCTTTGAAACACCGTAACTTTATAGCCAAAAAAGAGTTAAAAATTACACTTTTAGCAGATGAAGAGAAAGAGTTATGTAAAGCGTTTGGTGTATGGCAACAGAAGAAAAATTTTGGCAAAGAGTATATGGGAGTTGTAAGAAGTACCTTTTTGATAGACCCAGATGGTACAGTGGCTCAAAAGTGGGAAAAAGTTAGAGTAAAAGGGCATGTCGAAGCTGTGCAACAAAAATTGCAAGAATTAATATAAATTTGGATATAATCACGACCCTTGTTCAAAATTTGGGCTTGGAAATACTCATGTAGTTATTCCTTGTCAGGTTGCACACCCTATTAATAGGTATTTTGTGTTAAGGACTACAGAGGATTAAACCTAAAGACTACGGTCTATAAAAATTAAATTTACTTTATCAAGGAGATAAAATGGTAACAATGAAAGACTTACTCGAATGTGGTGTACACTTTGGGCATCAGACAAGAAGATGGAATCCAAAAATGAAGAAGTTCATCTTTGGTGAGAGAAAAAATATCTATATTATCGATCTTCAAAAGACTTTGAGATACTTCAAATATACTTACAATGTAGTAAGAGATGCAGCAGCAGAGGGTCAAACAGTACTTTTTGTTGGAACAAAAAAACAAGCAAGATCAGCAGTAAAAGAGCATGCGCTTAGATGTGGTATGCCTTTTGTTGCTAATAGATGGTTAGGTGGTATGCTTACTAACTACCCAACAATCAAAAAATCTATCCGTAAACTCGAAATTATCGAGCAGATGCAAGAGAATGGTCAGATTGAACTTCTTACAAAAAAAGAGGCATTGATGTTGCTTCGTAAAAAAGAGAAGCTTAACTCATACCTTGAGGGTTACAGATATATGAAAAAAATGCCAGATATGCTTTTTGTTGTGGATGCAGTAAAAGAGCATATTGCAGTTAAAGAAGCAAGAAGACTTGGTATGAAAGTTGTAGCTCCACTTGATACAAACTGTGACCCTGATGTTATCGACTATCCAATTCCTGGAAATGATGATGCTATCCGTTCTATTAACCTTTTCTGTAAAGAGATGGCAGAAGCTATTATCGAAGGTCAAGCAGCAGCAGCAGAAGCTAAAGGTGAAGCAGTAGAGCAAGTAGCACAGGTAAGTGACGAAGATATTGCTGAGATGGTTGCCGAAGTAAAAGAAGAGGAAACTAAAGAACCAGCAGTAGAAACACCAGCAGTAGAAACAAAAACAGAGGAAGCGTAAATATGGCAAACTTTGGACCAAAAGATATTAAAAAACTTAGAGAGATGACTGATGCAGGGATGATGGACTGTAAAAAAGCATTAACTGAGTCTGATGGTGATATGGATAAAGCTGTTGAGTGGCTTAGAGACCAAGGTATGGGTGCTGCTGCTAAAAAAGCAGGAAAAGTAGCTGCCGAAGGTGCTGTGACTGTTAAAGTTGAAGGAAGCAAAGCTGCAATTATTGAGATTAATTCTCAAACAGATTTTGT
Source organism: Sulfurovaceae bacterium (assembly GCA_016744805.1). Classification (GTDB taxonomy): domain Bacteria; phylum Campylobacterota; class Campylobacteria; order Campylobacterales; family Sulfurovaceae; genus SZUA-451. The sequence goes on along the minus strand of JADGDQ010000007.1, from coordinate 21,934 downwards.
TGCTCAAAATGATAAATTTAAAGCAATCCTTACAGATGTTGTAACACATGCTTTTGATAACAGTATTACAAATGCAGAAGATATTAATGCTTCTACTATTAATGGTGAGCCATTTTCTGAGTATCTTTCTCAACAAGTTGCAACTATTGGAGAAAAACTAGTAGTGCGTCGTTCTGCTTTGATTGATGCAGATGAGAATGTAGCTGTAAATGGGTATGTTCATGCTAATGGTCAAGTAGCTGTTATTATTGAAGCAAAATGTGATAGTGCCTCTACAGCAGAAGCTATGAAATCTGCTCTTAGAGATGTTGCTATGCATGCAGCAGCTATGAGTCCATCTACACTTAGTTACAAAGACTTTGATGCAGATTTTGTAGCTCAAGAGACTCAAGGTCGTATTGTTGCTATAGAAAAAGAGAATGAAGAGCTTAGTAGATTGGGTAAAACACTCAAAAATATTCCGCAGTATATCTCTATGAGTCAACTTACAGATGCTGTTATGGCAGATGCAGAGAATGCACTCAAAGAGGAGCTTAAAGCAGAAGGGAAACCAGAAAAAATCTGGGATAGAATCTTACCTGGTAAAATAGCTAGATTTATTGCAGACAATACAACACTTGACCAAGAGCAGTGTCTTTTGGATCAAAATTTTGTAATGGATGATAGTAAAACTGTTGCTCAGTATATTGAAGAGAAAGCTAAATCAGCAGGTGGTAGTGCAGAGATTACTGCATTTACTCGATTAGAAGTTGGTGAAGGTATAGAAGTAGAAGAAGAAGACTTTGCAGCAGAAGTTGCAAAGCAGATGGGTTAGTGGGTTTTTACCCACACCCAATCTGAGTATCTGCTAGAACGACAGTTACTTTTAATGATTTAAAACGAGCTGTCATAATCAACTCATCACACTCATCTCCAAATATCGCATTGATGCGTGAACTACTATGGTGAAAAGTACTAAAGAGTGTTTTGGGTTTGACTTTGTCTGTATACTTTACAGGTAGAGGATTTGTCTCTCCATATTGGGTTTTGAGTACTACCCAGTCACCTAGTTTTCCCTCATCTTCTATAGGGGCTAATAGAACATCTTCATCATATTTACTTAATAATTTTTTACTTCTTTTAGTTTGAGCAGAGTTATTATAGTGGGCTAAAGTGCGTCCTGTGGTGAGATAGTATCCCTCTAGGCTATTATTATAGAATGCTTTATCTAATATCTCCTGAACCATACCTCTTGGTTGGTACTGATGGTAGACATAGTTCCCTAAGCCATCTTCTGTTCTAAAATCCAAAAGATGCAGTACAGGAGTATCTTCGTGATAGATTGGCCACTGCATACCTCTTTTGCGGTGTCTCTCTAAGCGATAATAGTCTGCTCCACTAAATCTATTTGGGGCTACTTTGCGTACCTCATCCCACACCTCTTGGCTTGTTGTGAAATTAAAGTTTCCGCCTAGTTTACTATCCATCATCGTGAGTACTTCCCAATCATCAGGCAAATCACTCTGGACAAGAGGTTGCGAAAGGTGGAGTCTACGCATGGCATTTACATAAACACCCGTCTTCTCATACGCAGACTTCACTCCAATCACAATATCAGCTTTTTGGGCTATATCTGTCATAAAAAGCTCTTGCACCATAATAAACTCTAGCTTCTCTAAGGCTTTTTCTATTTTGTTGATATTAGGGTGAATATGCATAATATCTTCACCCATATTGAGTAATGCTTTGATGTTTCCCTCTAGCATAGCATCTATAAGTTGAGGAGTCATTAGACCTATCTCTTTGGGTTCTTGATAGTCTGGGAGGTAGTAGGGGAGGCAACCCATATCACAAGCCCCTTGGACATTATTTTGCCCTCTAAGAGGCATAAGCCCTGCACCAGTTTTTCCTACATTTCCTGTCATCATAGCAAGATGTGTCATCGCCATAACTGCATACGAACCATCAAGATGTTCGGTAATTCCTAGACCCCAAAAGAGCATAGACTTTTTGACCGCATACTCTCTTGCAATATTTGGTATCATCTTTGCTAGATACTCATACCCCTCTATCTCTTTAAAAAAGTTTGGATTAGCATAAGGGTCATTAAGAATTTTCTCTTTGAAAGCATCAAACTCTTTGGTGCGTGTCTCTATAAAGCTCTTATCATACAGCTCCTCATCAATAATCACAAAAGCCATCATATTAAGTACCAAAAGGTTGGCTTCATAGGGGATAATACAGTTTTGTTTTGCATATTTAGCAAGCTTGGTCTCTCGCACATCAATCACTGCGAGGTTATTTAGCTTTTTTGCCATATCTACCATACGGTTGGCGATAATAGGGTGAGCCTCCATAGTATTAGAGCCAATAACAACCATATACTCTGTCTCATATATATCATTATAGGGGTTGGTAGCAGCACCCTCACCAATGGTTGCACGCATACCTTTGAGTGATGGAGAGTGGCAGACTCTAGCACAGTTATCTACATGAGGCGACTCCATAGTCTCTCTACAAAACTTTTGAAATGAGTAGGCACTCTCGCAACTTGTTCTTGCTCCACCAATAGCACAAAAACTCTCTCTTCCATACTGCTCTTTGACCTCTGAGAGCTTCATTGTAGCAATAGTAGTAGCAGTATCCAAGTCACAGCTCATATAGTTGCTGTCAAACTCTACGAGTCTCTCTTGTACTGCTTGGAGGATAAGAGGGTTTTTCTCTAAAAAGCTTTTTTTGATGCGTGGTTCTCTAATACGGTCAGAAGCATCCACAAAGTCATAGCCATATTTACCCTTAATACAGAGCTTCCCTTGCGAGACTAGCCCATCTTTTTGAGCATATATTTTGGTAATTTTATTGTTTTCTACAACACCTGTAATATCACATCCCACCCCACAATAGGTACAGACACTCTCTATCTCTTGAATATTATTATTTTTCATTCTATTAGCCTTGATTTATATCTGTAGTTTTAACCTATTTTGCCTTAGAGCTTTATGGGGTCAGGTGATGCTTTATGCAAAAATGCTATAATAACTTAAAAAGGATACATTATGGCAAGAAGACCACGAGTAGATATGGCAGGATATTATCATATTATCAATAGAGGAGTAGAAAAAAGAGTTATATTTTTGGATAGAGATGATTATGAGTATTTTGAAGAGTTATTAGAGAGATACACAAAAGAGTTTACTATTATTATGCACAGTTATGCTCTTATGCCCAACCACTACCATCTACTTATAGAGACACAACAAAATAATCTCTCTAAGTTTATGCGTCAAATCAATGCCAATTACGCTATTTACTTTAACAAAAAATATAAAAGAGTAGGGCATCTATGGCAAGGGCGTTTTGCTTCGTGGTTTGTTACAGATGAAGCCTACCTCTATACACTTATAATCTATATAGAACAAAATCCCATCAAAGCCAAATTAGCTCATACAATAGAAGAGTACCCTTATAGCTCAGGGCATCAGTTTCTCAATTATGACTCTTTAGCCAAATGGCTTAAAAACTCTTATATAGTACAAAACTACAAAGAGGACAAAGATGCTATACGAAAATTTTTATATGCAACAGTAGATCAAGAGCAACTCCAAGACCTCAAACGAGCCTCTTCACTTATGGGTGTACCACATACAAAAGAGCTAGATATAGCAAAACTACAAAAGATGCTTAAGAGTTTTGAAGATAAAAAAGAGAGAAATAGCATTATATGCAAAGCCTACAAACTAGGATACTCACAACACGCCATAGCCAAAGCTTTGAAAGTAGCACAATCTACGGTGCAGAGAGTTATTAAAAAAATAGATATAAATGGGGCTTAAAGTTATTCTCTATTCTTTAATATCCTCTATATCTAAACCTGTAATTTTAGATATAAGATCCAACTCCATATCAGTGGCTAATAGGTTTTTGGCTATTTCTAAGCTTTTCTCTTTTTTGCCCTCTTTCATTCCTGCTTTTTTGCCCTCTTTATGTCCACTTTTTATAGCAAAATCAAAACTATTTACTAAGTCTCTATAGACTTTTAAGTTCTTATGGTAATTCTCTTGTTGACTCTTTGGCATGGATGCAAATTCGGCTTTTTCAAATGCACTTTTAATCACATCATCTTGAAGCTCTATGGGTATAGTATGCATTGTATGGAGATTTTGGAAAGTATATATCCACCACTCTAAGTGATTAGAGAGTTCTTTTTTGGTTTTTTTTAATTTTGGTATTTCAAGGTATACCATATTTAGCTTATCATACATAATCTCTTGCGTATATATATCTACAATTTTACCATGATGGAGATACTCTTCTTTATCTTTAAACCTCTCTATCTCAAAGTTAAGGAGTCCTACAAAATAGACAGGCGTGAGTTCAAAATTCCATCCACCTTTTATCCCTTGTTGCTGTATAGGAAATGAAGTATAGTAGAGGGCTCTACTTTGGAAATGTTCTTGGGATACTTTTTGTAGTTCTACAATAAATTGATTCCCTTTCTCATCTTCACAGAGCAGGTCTATAATGGCTTTTCTCTCTTCGGGTGCTTCTGGCAATAGCTCACCATTTTTAAATATAATTTTTTTGATTCTGTCTCTGTCTTTAAATTGTAAAATATCATTGAGTAGACTCTGAAGTAGCTCGGTACTATTTGGGTCTCCAAATATCTTTTTAAATCCAAAATCAGTAAATAGGTTGATATATTTTGATACTTGACACATATTTATCCTTTTTTATTATAGAAAAAATAATCTATTATTTATACCTTATCTCATCAAAGACTCTTTTAGCCAAATCCAAATCAACAGAACCACTCTTTGCAAAATCTATACCCACTCTAGTCTGCTTTTTCAACATTAGGGCATCTTCACCTTTTGCTCCTCTAATAAGTGCCAAGATAAGGAGTGGTCTCTCTATGTTGCCACTCTCTAACTCTTGGAGCCAATAATCCCCACCTGCTTGGTCTGGGTCTCTATTGTATATATGGTTATAGATAGAGACAATAAAGTCATAATCACTAAAGCCCTGAGGATACTTTTGTTGAGTCTCCTCTTGGTCAAAAAAACTTCTTGCTATATCTTCTAAATTGAGCTTAGATTTATAGAGCCAATAGTTACTCCCTCTCATCTCTGGAGCCCTGCCAAATGTGGTAATATAGAGTTTGGTAATCATTGCTAATAGGCTATCTGTATCTATATTTTCTATGGGGTTTGGCTCTTCTATTTTGCTTTCTTTTTGTTCTTCAATTTCTACTTCTTCTACTTTTTCTACTTTTTCTACTTCAATTATAGGCTCTGTTACAAAAGGTCTAAAGAGAGGTTGCACACTACTCTCTCTACTTGTAACAGTCACACTTTTATCTCTTAGGTCATCAAAACTATCATCACTATGGGTGGCATCTACACTTATAGTAATTTGAGTGACTTGGTTAGCATCTACAGCGTTAAGCGTTACTATTTGGGGGATATTCCAAGTCGTCTGCGAAAATGTAAGCGTCTGGGGAGAGAGCGTTATCTTGGCACTATTTTCACTAGTAATATCCAACACTACATCACTTTTAGGTTCTATATCCAACACCACACTAAAGCTATTGCTAGATTCACTCACTACTAGAGCCGTTGTAGAGAGTGTAAAACCACTCTGTAGCAGAGTAGCGTGGAAACTTTTAAGAGGAAAGGGGTTACTAGCGAGGCTATTATTGCTCTCATCATCCAAAGCACCTACACCACTCAACTCCCACTCATCCATACTAAAGGTATCAGAGGGGCTAGTAACATGCTCTCTTCTATAGACCCATCCATCCCTATACTCCCACGCCTCTCCTGTGCCATCGGTATAAATATCTCCAAAAACATCTATCACACTATCTCCCTCAAATAGCTCAATAGCATCATCTCCATTAATACTTGCCACCCCACCTGTATACTCAGGAGCAAAACCAAAAAACTGAGCAAACTCCTCAGCCTCATAGCTCACATAGATAAACTCTCCCCTATCCAAAGAGCCTTCAGGAAAGGTAAACTCTTTTTTGGAGACCCCTTTGCCATTATTTACCGATCCAACACCATAGATACTCAACTCCTCAATAGCCTCTAGTGCATAGAGTTCAATACATTTTGGCTTCCCTCCTGTTCGAGGACCATCTAATACACCAGTAATAATTAATTGAGCCAAGAGGTGGGGTTGAAAAAAGAGTAGTAAGAAGATTACAAGAGAAGTTTTCACAAGTTTACTCTTGCTAACGAGGGCTTTAAGTTCTTGGTTTGTCATTAGAATACTCCTAGAAAATAATAGTATTCATTATAGCATAAAATTATTAAACGCATAATGCATCACCTGACCCTAATAAGTGACCCTAATAACTAATAATGGATTCATTATAGGATATATCAAGCCAAAAGAGTTGTTTTTGTAGTAGCTTATAATCTTGATTTAGTTTTTCTATCATCATAACTCTATAGCCTTAGGAAAAATTAATTGTGTAAATGGATTGCTAGGTGTAGGTGTATCTAGGAGTATATCTATTTTTTGCTCTCCAAACTCTTTGCAAAACTCTATTCTGATTTCTCTTATATCTTTGCGTGTAAGTTTGCTAGAGAGAATCAAAAGGTCAATATCTCCACCTCTTTTATTTTCATCTACGCGACTTCCAAAAAGATATATTTTAGCTTCTGTAGAGAGTTTAGAGAGAGTAGTCTTAAGATGATTTATTTCTGCCAAGGAGAGTCTCATTGAGATAGCCTCTTTTGGGATTATTATAGCAAAATAGTATAAAAGTTAATAGTAACGCATAATGCATTACCTCGTATCAACAAGATATAATCATCATGCTATAATTTAAAAAAAGGTTGTAATTATGGTAACAAAAGAAGATTTAGCAGAAGCGATATTAGAGATAAAAGGCTTGCAAAAAGAGACAGCTCAAAGATTTAAAGAGACTGATGAAAAGTTTAAAGAGACTGATAAGCAGTTTAAAGAGACAAAAGAATTTATAAAGAATCTATCCATAAATATAGACGGCATTAGTAAAACCCAAGGTGAAATTACCGAAGATTATTTTTTTAATATACTAAAAGAGAATAAGAATATAGCAGGGTTACAATTTGACAATATAGAGAGAAATTTATATCAATATGCTAGGCATGACCTTAAAGGTGAGTATGATATTATTATGTTCAATGGTGATAGTGTATTGATTGTAGAGATAAAAAATAAGATACGAAACAAAGAATATAGATAATCTAAAGAATAGGCAAATAGCAAACTTTAGAGAGCTTTTTCCTAACTATAAAAACTTTAAAATATATGGAGCTGTAGCAGGATTTACTATTAAAGATGAGTTAGTAAAAAAAGCCAATGATGAGGGGTTTTTTGTATTGCAAAAAAAGGGTGATATTATGGTGGAGAAGCATAAAGAGATTAGAAGTTATTAAAAACGCATAATGCATCACCTGACCCCTGATATCACCTGACCCTATTAGTAGGATATATCAAGCCAAAAGAGTTGTTTTTGTAGTAGCTTATAATCTTGATTTAGTTTTTCTATCATCATAACTCTATAGCCTTAGGAAAAATTAATTGTGTAAATGGATTGCTAGGTGTAGGTGTATCTAGGAGAATATCTATTTTTTGCTCTCCAAACTCCTTGCAAAACTCTATTCTGATTTCTCTTATATCTTTGCGTGTAAGTTTGCTAGAGAGAATCAAAAGGTCAATATCTCCACCTCTTTTATTTTCATCTACACGACTTCCAAAAAGATATATTTTAGCTTCTGTAGAGAGTTTAGAGAGCGTAGTTTTAAGATGATTTATCTCTGCCAAGGAGAATCTCATTGAGATAGCCTCTTTTGGAATTATTATAGTAAAATAGTATAAAAGTTAATAGTAACGCATAATGCATCACCTGACCCTTTAATTTTAATTTCAGGTCTGACTTTAAATGATTTAAATCTAGCCACCCTCACACTTTTTAGGTGAGGGTAGTATTAAAAATTGTTAAGAGATGTCACCATCAGCAAGAGCTACAATACCTGCCATAGTTACAGCTAAATCTGCAGTACCATCACCATCAGCATCGTAGAATACATAACTATTAGTAGCGTCTTTCTCAGAAACATAAATTACTGTACCATCCATTAATGCATTAGCAGAAGCTAAAGCAGCAGCATAGTCTGCAACAGCTGCACCTGAGCCATCATTATCAGCATTAGTACCATCAACATTAGCAACACCAAATTTTAATTTATCTGTTCCCGTTGTAAATAAGTTGATAGTATCCATAGTTGCAGTAGTAGTACCACTCAATAGGTTTGTAGTAGCATTAAATTCACTATAATCTATAATATCTGTACCTCCTGCTCCAGTTATAATATCTGCACTCGTACCAGCATCTACTGTACCACCACCAGCAGCCATAGTAATAGTATCTTCACCTGAACCAGTTTTTAAAGTACCAGCAACACTAGAAACAGTAAAGTTGTTTGCTAGTTTACTAAGATCTAGTGTTCCACCAGTAATATTAATTGCTGAGTAAGTACCTGCTTCTACTACTAGTTCCCCAGCAGTTACACTTAGTGAGTCTGTACCAGCTGCCTCTGTAATTTTGACATAACCACCACCAACACTAATTGAATCATCTCCATCTCCAGCATTAATAGTTGCTACAACGGTCGAACTTGAACCAGCAAATGTACCAGAAATAGTATCATTACCAGCACCAGCATCAATAGTATCAACACCACCAGCAGTAATTGTATCATCATCTGCACCTGAGTTAATAGTATTTTTACCAGCACCAGTAGTAATTACATCTTTACCTGCAGCTGTAGCGATTGTATCATTACCAGCACCTGAAGTAGTGATTGTATCAACACCAGCACCACCAGTAATAGTGTCGTCACCTCCTCCTGTAGTAATGCTATTTACACCATCACCAGTAACAATAGTATTATCTCCTGCTGTACCAGTAATAGTGTCGTTACCAGCTCCTGTAGTGATAGTATCGTCACCAGTTCCTGTAGTGATAGTATTTGCACCAGTACCACCAGTAATTTTTAAATCTGTAGCTAACGCAGCATCAATATAAGTTAATCCTGCTTCAAGAGTTGATGCATCTATCTTCTCAAGGTTTTCACTACTTGCAAGGGCAACAATAATAGCACTATCACCATTAACATTAATAGTTGAAAGATTCACTGAACTATTAGCTGTAAATCCTGCACCTGTTGAGTTTCCTGTAGATGTTAGGTTGTACTCTTCTACACTATCATCTGAAATATCTAAAGTATTAACTACAGCTGAATTCTTAACTAATACATCTACTGTAGAGTCTGCTAAGCCATCTGCTAAATCAATTGTTGTTGTAACAGCAGCAGTTGCTCCACTTAGTTCTACAGATTTTAATGTATTTGCTACATCTTCTACAGTTGTTGCGAATCCTGCTTTGTTAACAGTATATTTTTCTACACCCGTCCACGCTTTTGCATCAAGAGTAGTTGCTGCCGTAACTGCTTTTAGTTCTATATTCTCTACATTTGAAATTGTAGTTGAAACTTTACTAGCATCAGTTGCACCAGAGAGAACAAGAGTATCATTACCCTCTCCACCATCAATCACATCACCATCAGTAAATGTTGTTGTTGCTACAACTGTACCTAAAATACCTTTGATAAGATCATCATTAGTTGAACCTACAATATTATCTACGCCTGAGGTTAGTTTATATTGAAAAGTTTCTTCAGCATATACATCTGTTTTTGCTTTAGCTTCTGTTACTGAATCAGCTTCAGCTGTTACGCCACTCATTACATCTATGGCTTGTGTAGTATCATTGAGACCATTTTCTGCAAAGTCTAAACCTACAGCTGTTTTGTTTGCAAGAATAGTAGCATCTTTTGAAGTGTCTGAATCTATAGCACCATTTACAACAGCCATAACCATGTCTGATCTTTGGATATTACCTGAATCTAGCTCTGATGCCCAGTAGACAGCACCTGCTGCATCTGCTGATCTATCAAATACATTTTGATAAATAGTTTCAATATACTCTGCACTACTCATGCTCTCTGGATATTTCGCTTGTGTCTCTGGCTGGTCAAAGAAACTTTGAGAAATTTGCTCAATAGTCAAACCTGAATCATTTACCCAATATGCTAAACCATCTGCATCTGGTGCTCTCTCAAAATACGCTACATATAATTCCGTGACTTGTTCGTTTGTTACTGCCATAGTAACCTCCTTAAAAATAGTTGTGTTTATAAGTGTACACATACAACACTTGGAGATATTATAGTCTAATTAAATTTAAAAGTCAACTAAGTTTGATATATTTGGTGATATTATTCTATTTTTTAGGGGTTTTTAGCAAATGTTATTTAATAGTTATCTGTTTATATTTATATTTTTACCACTTGTTTTAATAGGTTTTAGGCTTTTAGAGGCCCAGTATAGGTTGGGGTTTTTGGTCTTGGCTTCTGTGGTTTTCTACTCCGTTTGGTCGTTAGAGCATTTGGGGCTTTTGCTTACTTCTGTAGGGGTGAATTATCTATTTGCCAAAAGAGTAAAAAATAAGGTTTGGTTGGGTGTGGCTATTGTGGCTAATCTTTTGCCTCTGCTCTATTTTAAATATACACTTGTGCAGGGTACTGGGGTGCTTTTGCCTTTGGCTATTAGTTTTTATACCTTTCAACAGATTGCATTTTTGGTAGATGTGTATCAGGGTAAAGTACGGCTAGAGAGCTTTAGTAAATACCTCTTTTTTGTGCTGTTTTTTCCTCAACTTATCGCAGGACCCATTGTGCATTACCAAGATTTACTTACGCAAGTAGAACGAGGGGCATTGGGTAATAGAGCTATAATGGGGAGTGGGGTGATGCTCTTTTGTATTGGGTTATTCAAAAAGGTAGTCTTGGCAGATAGCGTAATGGCAATAGCCAATGGGGCGTTTGGGCATATAGATACACTCTCGTCACTAGAGGCTTGGGTGGGGATTGTGGCGTACTCTTTGGGGATTTATTTTGATTTTAGTGCCTATAGTGATATGGCTATTGGGCTTGGATTGCTTTTTGGGATTGTATTACCTGTAAATTTCCGCTCTCCCTATAAGGCTACAAATATAGTAGATTTTTGGCGGAGATGGCATATAACTTTGTCTGAATTTTTGAAGTATTATATCTATATTCCTTTGGGTGGCAACAGACATGGACGCTCTCGTGAAGTGGCGAGTTTGCTACTTACTATGAGTATTGGTGGGGTGTGGCATGGAGTAGGGTGGACATTTTTGCTTTGGGGAATGGCACATGGAGTATTGCTTGTGGTAGTGCATTTCTATCGTAGGGTGGGAGCATCCCACCATAATAAAACGCATATTGGTGGGATGCTCCCACCCTACTTTAAAATATTTTTTACTTTTATCATAGTAACACTGCTTTGGGTGCTGTTTCGAGCAAATAGTTTGGATGAAGCCATAGCATATTATGGGGTTTTATTTAGCTTTGACGGTAGGGTGCTGTTTTCAACGCAGCACTTATGGGTAGTAGGAGGCTTAATAGTTGTTTGGTTTATACCAAATGGCAAAGAGATAATTGATTATGGGACATTTAAAAAACTAAAGTGGTACCACGCTCTGTTTGCTTCGTTGCTTAGCTTTATAGCCCTTAAAATGATGGCTACAGCCCCTGCTATGAGTTTTGTTTATTTTAATTTTTAGGAGTATTTATGACATTTATCCGTTACTTTTTTATCTTTATGCTTCTATGGTTGGGGCTTTATTTTGCTATAGTTTGGGGGCAGATTGGTAATTCTACTAAAGGTTCGCAGTGGGTAGCAGAGGTTTATGCCAAAAAGACAGAGTATGCACAGAGTATTACAAAACCCAAAATAGTGATAGTATCAGGGTCTAATGGGCTTTTTGGGATAGATAGTGCTATGTTAGCAAAGGCATTTGCTATGCCTGTGGTAAATATGTGTGTAAATGCAGGGATTGATTTGCTTCCTATATTAGAGCATGGCAAGAGAGTTATCAGAGAAGGGGATATTGTATTTTTGCCTTTGGAGTATCCGCTTTATAGTTATGATGGAGAGCCTATTGTGCAGATGATAGATTATCTCTATGCTAGAGAGCCTGATATGCTAGATATATTGAGTTATCAAGAGCAGTTTTGGATGGCGTGGCATGTGAGCATAGAGCGACTCTACAGAGGCTATAGTGATACTAAAGACAGGACAATAAAGGGAGTCTATGGAGTACATAATATAGACCATAGAGGCGACCAAAACAATACAAAAGGTTCATTAGAGTTTGTCTCAAAACCTGAAACTTATGGAGCTACATACAAAAAAGAGGCTTTAGCATGGGAGTATCTATCTAGGTTTGTAGAGTGGTGCAGAGCAAAAGAGGTAAAAGTTATTTTTATGCCAAGTACACTTATGGAGAGTGATTTCTATCATAGTAACCCAAAAGAGAGAGAGTATTATAATACTCTTGCTACTAGAGTCAGAGAGCAGGGCTATAACTATATTGGTAAACCTTATGATTATATGTACCCTAAAGAGCTATATTTTAATACCAACTTTCATCTAAATGCTAAAGGTAGGCAGATACGAACTAAGCAGATGATAGAGGAGTTGAAAATGGTATCGGAACTGTGGCTTTAGCCTCAGCCATTTGCTGGAGCTAAAGCACCACTTCCGATGAAGTTATCTAGCTATTGCCTAAACGACTGATATTTTTAAGTGAAAGGGCGTGGAGTTCTATCATCTCCATCCAGCCATTTTTGCTTATCTGTAGAAGTTTTTCATCTTCAAGTTTAGATATTTTTTCTCTATTAATAACAAAAAATCCACCTACAGCTCTTGGTTCTTCGCCCTCTTTTGTGACGGTATAGCTACTCTGTTCTAATACTTCATACTCTGCGAGTTTGGCTAATATACCACCTGTAATCTGCATCTCTTTTGCTATATTCTCTAGGAGACTCATACTCTCTGTGATTATATGAGTGGGTGTGCCATCTGCTTCAAAGAGTGCTTGACCTTCTGGTGAGCTAAAACACCCACTCTCCATATCAAATCCTAAATGAAGTTGCTCTTGGTTTTCTATGTTAGAGAGTATAAAAGGATATTTACGAATAAATGCAGGCAGATACTCTCCTTGCCATTTGCCATTTTCGTCTAGGGCTTGATTTGTTTTTTCTCCTACCAAAAGAGTAAGCATATACTCCTCTTTATTTTTGATAATAACAATAGGAAAATCACAACAAAGCAGTTTGATTTCACTAAATGTAATAGGAACAAGGTTAAGATCTTTTGCAAAATAGAGTGTATCAGGAGCAGTATATCGGTAAAAGCTATGCTCTTTTGGGTTAAGTATTTTTACATTTTTGTACATTTTTTTCCTTTAAATTTGTATACCTTCTTTAGAGGTCTATCTCTAGGGTACCCACAAGGGGCACCCCTACAATAAAAAATATTCCGTAGGGGCAATCCCTTGTGGTTGCCCTTGTTTAGCTTTTAATTGATATGCATCTTTTGCATTTTTTTAATATTGGCTATATCTGCTCTGCCTGTGTAATAGTAGACCTCTGCTAGGGAGCTAAATATAGAGGCATTTGTATTGATTTGTCGCACTTGGCTATCGTGGTATTCTGCTTCTGCTAGGTAGGCATCGGTAAGGCTTCCTACTCCTGCTTCATAGCTTTGCATGGTAGCTTGTAGGTAGTTTTTTGAAGCCTCTATAGCTATCTTGTCTGCTTTGGCACTCTCTAGACCAGAGGCTATATCTTGCAGTGCTTTTTGGAGTGATATTTTGATACTCATCTCTGTATTTTCGGCTTCACTTAAAGCTGCTAGATAGAGATGTTTTGCCTCTTGTTTACTATCTTCAACCGCTCCACCTTGATAGATTGGAAAATCTAGTGTAAGCATAGCAGAGGTCTCATTTTGTCTTGTAACACTATCTAGCGTTCCACCCGCGTCACCACCACTAAGGACTATACTCAAAGAGGGGTCCCTTTGGCTTTGACGCAGACCAATTTGTGCTTTGGCTATGGTGGCTAGTTGTTTGTCTAGCTTAACACTTGTAGAGTTATGGTATTGTGATTTAATTGCAGAGAGATTTAAAGAGCGGTACTCTTTGGCTATAGAGTTGGTATTAAATTGGAGTTTATCTGTATACTGCTCTACCTCTTCGTATTTTGTGAGGAGTCTTAGATTAAAGAGTGTTTGGTTATATATCTGTTTGACTTTTGTCAAATCACTACGGCTCTGTTGGAGTCTTGCTAGGGCTTGAAATGTATCTACCTTGGAGGCTAGTTGCAAGGCATGGCTCTTTTGGATATTTTGGTAGGCTTTTTCTAAAATTTGCTCTTTTTGGTGATACAAGTCCATCGTCTGTTGGAGTTTGACTAGCTCAAAAGAGTTTTGCAAAATTTGTGTGATAAGCTTGGCTCTCTCATCCTCTTCTTGCAAAGAGGCTAGGGTTATTTTATGTTTGGCATCTTCGAGTCCATAGCCTAGAGAGGAGTTATAGATAACCTGCTTAAGGGTAGCTCTATAGCTATGCGTCTCTCCTGAATATTGCGTACCACCCAAAGCATTATCATAAGTGTACTCTTGTTGTCCTATCTGACCACTAAGGGTAAGAGAGGGTTTATATCTATCTTCATTTTGATCATAAAAGCTATGACTCGCACGGGTTTTATGCTCAAAGCTTTTAATCTTTGGATTATGGGTAATACCTTTTTGGCAAAGCTCACTTAAGTCTTTGGCATACGAGAGAGAGCTAAAGAGAAGCAAAGAGAGTATAATCTTAGTTTGCATGGAAAATTCCTTTAAACATTTGGATAACTGGATTCATAAGGTAGGCTATAAGCGTCCTTTTACCTGTATGCACAAACGCAGCAGCTGGCATACCTGGGACTATTTTGAATTTATTTTTTTCTATAGCCTCTAAACCCTTATCATCAAATTCTATGCGGATGGTATAAAAGCTCTCTTGAGAGTTCTCTGGGGTGATAATATCTGCTGATATATAGGTAATCTCTCCTGTAATAGGCAGAGCAGAGGGGTCAACAAACGCAGGAAAAGATATCTCTGTAGTTTGTCCTTTGTAGAGCTTCTCTATATCTGTAGGGATTACAAACGCCTCTATAATAAGGTCTTTTGTATTAGGTACAATAGAGATAATCTGTTTTTGAGGAGTGACTACCTCTCCTGTGGAGCGAATTTTCATATCTGTAACCAATCCATCACTAGGAGATTTGATAGTAAGGCTCTCTACAGTATCTTTAAGAGCTATAATACTCTCATAATTTAATTTATTATCCAAAGTAAGCTCGTTCTTTTTGGTAAGAGCTGTATTTTTAAACTGCTCTTTTGCCAAGACTATCTCCTGTTTTCGAGACTCAATAGTGGCATTATTCTCTTCTATCCTAGATTTGATAGAGTCTAGTTGCAGTATAGTTTGAATAATTTTTCTTTGGGTATCTACAGCTTTTAGCTCATCTACAGCATCTTGCTTAAGAAGCTTTTTCCATTTGCTAAGCTCTTTTTTATAAGAAGCAAGAAGTTTTTTGTTTGAAGTTAGTTGGTCTACTAAGCCACTATTTTGAGAGATAGAGACCCTATTTTGACTCTTTAAAAGATTAATTTTTGCATCAAGGCTATGGATATTTGATCCAAAGAGCATTGTAGCTTCACTCATAAGTAGCGGAAATTGTGTTGGATCAAAGAGAGACTCTTTGAGGGCATCACAGTTGAGTTGTTTGCTTAGTTTTGACTCCTCATTGAGGCGACATATTGAGATAATATTGGCATCATGTTTTCTCACAGTAGAAGAGAGCTTGGCTCTCTCATTGATACTCTCTAGCCGTAAGAGTGGTTGGTCTTTTTTGACAAGGTCTCCCTCTTTGACAAAAATCTCTTTGACCACCCCCCCACGAGTACTTTTGACGGATTTATTATAGCTTTGTGTAATAATCTTGCCTGAGGCGGTAATCGTCGTCTCTATTTGGGCAAATACACTCCAAATTCCAAAAAGACCAAATATTAAAACAATGGTAATAAAGCCCTGTTTATGAGATAGCGTTTGTGTGGCATCAAGTTCTTGGTGGTGTTCTTCTATCGTTTTATTCATTCTTATTTACCCTCTATTTGCTTGGTCGCTGTTTTGTTGGCACTACTGAGTGACTCTATTACTTTTTGGCTTTGGTCATACTGCATAACAAGACCATCTTTCATAAGCACAAGTTTATCTGCAAGTCCAAGAAGGTTGTTTTTGTGTGTTACAAACAGCACAGTAACCCCTTTGTCTTTGAGGACTCTAAGAGCCATCATCAGAGCATACTCTCCTGCATCATCTAGGTTAGAGTTTGGTTCATCAAGGATTACTATTTTTGGGTTACCATAGATTGCTCTTGCAAGTCCAATTCTCTGTTTTTGACCACCAGAGAGAGACATACCACCCACACCTACTCGCGTACCATAGCCATGAGGGAGATTGAGGATGAGTTCATGTGTTCCTGAGAGTTTGGCAGCATTGATAATATCTTCATCTGTTGCATCTTCATCAAACCTTGATATATTTTGGGCTATTGTTCCCTCAAACAGCTCTATATCTTGTGGTAAATATCCCATATGTTGCCCTAGGGCTACAGAGTTATATTGAGCAATATCTGCTCCATCAATACGAATATGCCCACTACTAGGAGTCCAAACCCCTACAGCAGTCTTAACAAAAGAGGATTTACCAGCAGCACTAGGACCAATAATCCCGACCATATCACCAGAGTTTATCTGCAAAGAGATACCTTTGAGGACTGCTTTTTCTCCTAATGGTGGAATAGTAACAACGCTCTCAAATCGTATAATACCTTGTGGGTCAGGCAGAGATAATTTCTCCTCTTCTTGGGGAAACTCTACTAAGAGTTCATTGAGTTTATTGTAGGCTATTTTGGCACTTGTAAAGCTCTTCCATGAGCCAATAACTTGTGAAATAGGTTGCAAGGCACGACCCAAAAGCACAGGTCCTGCTATAAGCATACCAGGAGATATCATACCCGCAATAACCAGCATAGCACCCACACCATACATCATAGATGATGCAAGCATTCTAAATGACTTGGAAGCATTTGAGTAAAAAGAGGCTGTTTGACTCGCTTTTGTATGGGTCATAAGGTAGCGGTTATATTTATCCATCCAAATACGGTGGAGATTCTCTTTCATCCCCATAGCCTTCACAACTTCTACATTACGAATATTATTATCAAAAAATCCTACTGCTTTACGATACTCTTCATTTGAAGACTCAAGCCCCTCTTTGGTGGCTTTTTCATTAAGAAAAGTAAGCAAAATAATAATAACAGTAGCCCCCAACCCATAGAGTCCAAAGACAGGACTAAAAGCAAACATAATTGCTATATAGAGTGGAAACCAAGGAAAATCAAAAAATGAAACAACAGCATTGCCACCCAAAAAGTTTTTGATAGTACTAAAGTCTCGTACTGGTTGAATATTGGCTTTGTTTGGGTATTTTGCTGCCAAGTCAAAAGTGGCATCAAAGATGCGTTTATTGAGTATAAGGTCTAGTTTATTAGATGCATAGATAAGAAGCTTTGCTCGTACATAATCGAGTATCCACATACCTATAAAAAATGAGACGGTAATAAGCGTAACAAGCAAGAGTGTATCAAGATTATTAGAGGGAATAACAATATCATAGACTACTAGCATATAAAATGGTGGAGCAAGCATAAGAAGATTAAGAAAAAAACTATATATTCCTATAGAGACAAAGATAGCTTTTATCTCTTTGAGTGCTTTTTGAAGATCTGATTTATTCTGCTTAGTATTGGGGTGGTTTGTTGCCAATGGAATTATCCTTTGAAAGAATTTTTAGTGTATAATTTACTTATTATACCAAAGAAAAGTAAATTATATACTAACACAAGGAATATTAAGGTAATGAAAAGAGCGATAATTACAGGAATTACAGGACAAGATGCAGCCTATTTGGCAGAACTTTTATTAGAAAAGGGATATGAAGTCTATGGTACTTATCGTCGTACTTCTTCTGTAAATTTTTGGAGAATTGAGGAGCTTGGAATTGAAGATAACCCAAATCTTCATCTTGTAGAGTATGACCTTACAGACCAATCAAACTCTATTAGAATGGTATCAGATATTAAGCCTCAAGAGATTTATAATCTAGCAGCACAAAGTTTTGTGGGTGTCTCTTTTGAACAGCCATTAGCAACTGCTCATATTACAGGGCTTGGGTGTGTGCATCTACTTGAAGCTATTCGTATTATAGACCCAACAATTAAATTTTATCAAGCAAGTACTTCTGAGATGTTTGGAGAGGTTCAAGAGATTCCACAAAAAGAGTCTACACCTTTTTATCCACGAAGCCCTTATGGCGTAGCCAAGCTCTATGCTCATTGGATGGTTATTAACTATAGAGAGTCTTATAATATGTTTGCTTCAAGTGGTATACTGTTTAACCATGAATCACCACTTAGAGGTCAAGAGTTTGTAACACGAAAAATTACAGATAGCGTAGCCAAGATTAAGCTAGGCAAACTCGATTGTATGGAGCTTGGTAATATGGATGCCAAAAGAGATTGGGGATATGCTAAAGATTATGTAGAGGGTATGTATCTTATGCTTCAAGCCAAAGAGCCTGATACTTTTGTTTTGGCAACCAACCGTACAGAGACTGTACGAGATTTTGTAACTATGGCATTTAAGGGTGCAGGTATAGAGGTAGAGTTTAGTGGAGAGGGTGAAGATGAGGTAGCTATTGATAAAGCTTCAGGCAAAACTGTAGTTCGAGTCAACCCAAAATTCTATAGACCAGCAGAGGTAGAATTGCTTATAGGAAATCCTCAAAAAGCAAAAGATATTTTAGGATGGGAGCCAAAGTGTACCCTAGAAGAGTTATGTGCTATGATGGTAAAAGAGGATTTAAGAAGAAATGAAATTGGCTTCTCGTTTTAGTGTCCTGATTACAGGGATTAATGGATTTACAGGTATACATTTAGAGCGTTACCTTGTAAGTCTAGGGTATGAGGTGTATGGTACAGTTATAGATACTCCTATGTGTGAAAATCACTATCAGTGTGATATTACACAAGTAGCACAAATAGATAAAGTATTAGAGAGTATTCGACCAGATTATGTTATCCATATTGCAGCTATCTCTTTTGTGGGAGAGAGTAATGCGTCACTTATTTATGATGTCAATGTACTAGGAACAGAAAACCTTTTACAATCACTAATTAAGCATAAGATAGAGCCCAAAAAGGTGATTCTTGCCAGTTCTGCTACGGTGTATGGCAATCAGGGCAAAGAGGTTTTAGATGAGTCTATGACTCCACAAGCAGTTAATCATTATGGGTGTAGTAAACTAGCTATGGAGCTTATAAGTGCTAACTATTTTGAGAGACTTCCACTTATTATTACGCGTCCATTTAACTATACAGGGTTAGGACAAGCAGACCATTTTTTGATTCCAAAGATAATCAAACACTACAAAGAGAGAGCCAAAACTATAGAGTTAGGTAATTTAGATGTAGCTAGAGAGTTTAATAGTATAGATTTTATTGTGCAGAGTTATTATAAGCTTATGCTTTGTGATGATGCATCAGTGCTTGTAAATCTCTCTTCAAATCAGCCTATCAAGCTTTTGGATGTTATCGAGCAGATGAATACCATAGCAGGTTATACTATAGAAGTAGCAGTAAATCCTGCTTTTGTGCGTCCAAATGATATAGCCTCTTTGGCAGGTTGCACGCAAAAACTAGAGTCTATTATTGGTACACTTCCAAAACTCTCTTTAAAAGACACACTTACCTCGATGTATAATGGCTAAACTCAAAATACTCTTTGATTATAGTCCTGCGTGTAGAGATAATAAAACAGGTATTCCTCTTTTTGTTAAAAATCTCTATCAAGAGTTAGAGGCGATAGAGAATATAGAGATTACAAAGAGTAGGTGTAGAAGTCTTGTACATTGTAGACTCTATAGGTTTTTATATAATCGTGTCTATCTTCCTTTGAAGCTACAATTTGGTGGATATGATATTTATATAGAAAATCAATTTATGTTTTTGCCACTCTTTAAACCCAAACAAACAAAAGTTGTAAATATTATTTATGATATAGGTCTTGTTTTATTTGATGATATTCAAACTCCAGAATATACCAAAAAGTGGAGAGAGAGATTACCTATAAGTATAAATAATAGTGACATTTTAGTGACAATATCACAATCATCATTGAGAGATATAAAGCCATACTTACTCTCTATTAATCAAAGTCATAAACCTCTAGAGTATATCTATGCAAATGTAGATCTTCTTCCTCAAAGTCCGCTTCTTATAGATACGCTTAAAACAAAATATGCTATCAAAGATAAATATTTTCTTTTTTTAGGCACACTTGAACCACGCAAAAATCCCCTACAATTAGTTAAGGCATTTAAAGAGTTTAAGGTACAAACAGCTGATCCCATCAAACTTGTTTTTGCAGGGAAAAAAGGCTGGTTATACGATGATGTTATGGAATATATCAAGAGTAATGCTTTAGAAAATGAAGTTATATTTACAGGTTATATTTCAGATGAAGAGAAGATAACTCTACTTGAAAATACACAAGCTTTTATATTTTTATCTATTTATGAAGGATTTGGTATGCCTCCGCTTGAAGCTTTGAAGTTAGGTACACCAACACTATTAAGTGATATAGCAGTATTTAGAGAATTATTTGAAGAGAGTGCTTATTATGTTGATCCTTATGATGTTAGAGCTATATCTGATGGAATGAAAAAGATATTAGAAAAACCTCCCATAATAGATGATATTATATTTAATAAATTTAGTTGGGAGAAATCAGCGAAGAAATTAGTAGAGATTATTAAGGATACTATTGAATAGCATTAGAAATATACAATATATTATGAACGCATATATTGCACTGTTTATATCTTTTTTTACTAAAAATAGAGAGAATCTTTGGCTTATTGGTGGACATAATGGAAGCCTTTATACAGATAACTCTAAAGTCTTTTATGAGTATATTCTAGATAATCACCCTCATATAGATATCTATTGGGTTATGAATAAAGATGCTTTAGTATCTAAACAGATAAAAAGTAAAAAGCTTATCAAAGGGAGTATAAAAAGTTATCTCTATTTTTATAACTCTAAGGTAGTTTTATTTTCTGATACACTCAATTTGGATATTGCTCCTTTTGTATTTGTGCTTCCTTGTATACGAAGAGTATATAAAAAAAAGTTCAAAGTCTATCTAAGCCATGGCACTATAGCCTTTAAAAAAATGCCTAAAAAAAATGGTATTATTCAAGATATTAAAGAGAGTATTTTTAGAAGTTATAATCTAGCGAGTGCTTCTACTTCATTAGAAAAAAAAGCTATGCTAGGCTATGGAATTAAATCTTCTAATATTGAAATACTAGGAAGTGCTAGACATGATTGCCTAAGAGCTATTGATAGTAAGCAAAAGATGATTCTTATAGCTCCCACTTGGAGAGGTTGGTTATCTCATAATAAAACTCTGGAAGGTACAGAATTTTTTGAGCAGTATACGCAACTTCTTGGACACCCTCTTTTAAATACTTATCTAAAGAAGCATAGTATTCATATTCATTTTTATTTGCATCATATGTTTCATAGATTTTTGCCTGAGTTTGAAGCGTATGAGAATACAATGATAACTATACTCAAACCAAGTGCTAGAATTTCTGAGTCTATTATGAGTGCAAAAATGATGCTCACAGATTATTCTAGTATTTGTTCAGATTTTTATTATCTTAAAAAACCTGTACTATTTTTTCAATTTGATAGAGATGAGTATATCAAAAAAGTTGGTTCAGAGATAGATTTAGAAAAAAATATTTTTGGAGAAGTAGCTTATAGTGTAGATGATACAGCAGATAAATTGATAG
>JADGDQ010000006.1 GCA_016744805.1 Sulfurovaceae bacterium | reverse complement strand
GCCACTTCAGAGAGAGCAGGATATACATTCTTAAATAGCAGTAGTGATTTTGCACAAGCAATCACAGAGCTTAAAACACATGTTGATTCTCGTGAGAGTACTGTAGAGAGCTACTTGGCTCAATAGCATACCTTTTTATCTCACCCAACAAGTAGGGCAATTTCTGCTTTACTTGGGTGAACCTTTTTTAGATTTTCTCTTTACTTAATATTAAAAATCTATCTTCTACTTGTTACCATCGGTTTACTTTTTGTTACTGCTTATTGGAATTATATGAATATAATTTACAATACCAAAAAAGGAGTTAATTATGCATACAAAGATTATAACACTTAGCATAGTCACATCACTTGCTCTTCTAGCGTTAGTAGGGTGTGGTAGTTCGTCTTCTGTAGATGATAGTACTATAACAGATACAACAATAAGTTACCCTATTATTGATACGAATCAAGGTACTTGTTATGACAATTCTCAAATGGTTGATTGTCCTGTAGAGGGAGCAGAGTTCTATGGACAAGATGCTCAATATACAGGAAATCTACCAAGTTACAGTGATAATAGCAATGGTACTATTACAGATAATGTCACTAGCTTGGTTTGGACACAGTCTATATCAAGTTATGCTATGCCATGGTCTGATGCTTCTGCTTATTGTGAGGCTCTTGAAACGGCTACTATTACTGATTGGCGACTACCAAGCGTAAAAGAGCTGTGGTCAATTAGAGACTTCTCTACAGGTATGCCGTGGGTTGATACTGATTATTTTTATCTTGTTAGTGATGGTTCAGACCTTGGTCAGCACCATTCGTGGACGAGTAATCTTTACCTCGTAGAGAGCGAATATCAAAATGAGCAGGTACAGGGTGACCCAGCCTTTATTGTTAATGATTGGACGGGACATATTAAGGCAATGAGTGGTAATAGATTTGTACGCTGTGTAAGTGGTGCTACCTATGGTGTGAATGATTTTGTTGTCAATAGTGACGCTACAGTGAGTGATAATGCTACAGGTTTGATGTGGATGCAAGATGACAGTGGCTATGCGATGGAGTGGAAAGATGCTCTTAAGTATGCTCAAGACTCTACCTATGCAGGATATGATGATTGGAGATTGCCAAATGCAAAAGAGTTGCAGAGTATTGTAGATTATAGTGGGGTCTTTCCAGCTATAGATACGAGTGTATTTAATATCTCAACACTTACAAACATAAAAGGTCAAACTGATTATCCATTTTTTTGGACGAGTACATCCAATCCATTAGTGGGTGAAGAGAGTGATATAGATGGTGGGAATATCTATGCTTGGATTCTTGCTTTTGGTTATAATACAGATACAGAGGGTAATGACCTACACGGAGCAGGTTCTGTGGTCTTTGATACTAAATCCCAAGAGGTCTCTACAGGTTCTGATATAGAAGTCTTTTATCATCATGTTCGTCTAGTGCGTGGTGGCGATGTAGCATCTACACCAGAGGGTGATGCGAGTACTTATCGTGGTGATGATGCGACAAGAGTCGTTGTATTTCCAGATGGAGATATGGGCAACCAACAACCTGATGGTGGAGATACAGATGCACCTAGCGGTCAACCAGATTTTGCAGCAGCAGCAGAGATATTGGGTATGAGCGAAGAGGCATTAATGTCGGCACTAGGTGACCCTAGCCAAGGTGAGCCAGACTATGAAACAGCAGCTACGACTCTAGGAGTTACAGTAGAGGCGTTGCAGACTGCTTTGGGTAGTTGATAGAAAGAAATAAGTAAGTAACTTTTATTTGTTACCATTAGTTTACTTTTTGTTACTCGCTATTGGAGTTATAAGAATATAATTTAAAATCTAAACAGAAGGAAAAAAAAATGAAAAAGATTATCCTAACAGTAGCTCTTGTAGCTCTAACATTTGGCTTTGCACAAGAACAACGACCACAACAAGGTGAAAAAAGAACACCACCTGCTGAAGCAATCTCTATTTGTGAAGGTCAAGATGAAGGGTCGAGCTGTTCTATGACTTCTCCTAGAGGTGATACAGTAGAGGGGACTTGTAGTAATACTCCTGATGGTAAGTATTTTGCATGTAAACCAACAAATCCTCCTAAAAGATAGATAGGAAAATAGAATGTCTATTACATCTATACGCGGTTGTATTGGTTGTGGTGATTGTGTGAGAGCATGTCCTACAGATGTTATCCGCTTAGATGCCAAAACAGGAAAAGCATTTATAGCCTATGTGGAGGATTGTCAAATCTGCCACTTATGCCGTATGTACTGTCCTGTAGATGCAATTATTATTTCACCTGAAAAGATGATTCCTGTTGTAGTCTCATGGAGGTAGCTATGCAAAACACTAGTAAACACTCTACGCTCTTTGGAGTACTATTTATCTTTATGGGGTTGCCAACTCTTTTTTGGTTTTTGGGTGAGTATCCATTTCGTAGTTTTCTCAAAGACTCTCTTGGACTTGCCACGCTTTTAGCTCTTTATCTACTCTATTTACAATTCTTTCTATCAGGCATTCCTAAGACACCATTAGAGTCTTATCGCTTCAAAACTATTATTAGAATACATAAATATATAGGGTATGTAGTTGTACTCTTTTTTATGCTTCACCCATTTTTTATTGTCTTACCAAGATTTTTTGAAGCAGGTCTACTCCCCCAAGATGCTCTGATAAAATTATTGACTACATTTGAAACACAAGGAGAGATAGTAGGTCTGATTGCATATCTTTTGATATTTTTTCTAGGGGCTACTTCTCTTTTTCGTCATAAATTAGGGATGAAATATAGGAGTTGGAAACTCCTCCATGGTATTACTTCACTCCTTTTTATTTTTTTGGCATCTTGGCATGCTATTGATATGGGACGACACATAAATGATGCACAAACATTATGGATAGTTCTTGTAGCCTCTACTGCCTCTTGGATGCTACTGCAAAGTTATAGGAGAGAAGATGAAAGAATCAAATAACGAAGGATTCTCACGAAGAGACTTTTTGGGTATAGCAGGTGTAGCCACACTAGCAACAGTTGGTCTCAATGGAGAGGGGGAATCAACCCTTCCATCTATAGACCCCAAAGGATTTGAGACAAAAGAGTATCAAAGTGATGTTTTGGTAATTGGTGGAGGCGTTGCAGGGGTTTTTGCTGCCACAAAAGCTAGAGACGCAGGAGCAGATGTGATGCTCGTGGTCAAAGGGGGTCTAGGGACATCAGGACAGACTCCATTTGCCAAGGGTGTTTTTAGTTTTGATGCCAAGGAGTCTGGTGTATCACTTGATGAATTTACCAACAAAGTATCTCGCTCATCATTAGGAACCAACAATGCCATCTACACCAAACAGATGGCAGAACACTCAAAAGCAAGAGTAGAAGAGCTTCGCTCTTGGGGGTTCTTTGACCAAGTACTCTGTAGAGACCCACTCACTCACCCTATCAAAGAGCGAGAGATTCCTGTGATGGAACGGATTATGATTACCCATCTCATCAAAGAAGAGGGCAAAATAGCAGGAGCTATGGGCTTTGGTATAGACGAACAGAGCCTCTATCTCTTTCGTGCTAAAAGTGTGATTTTGTGTACAGGGGCAGGGGGCTTTAAACCCAATGGATTTCCTATTAGTGACTTGACGCATGATGGTACTGTTATGGCATATAATATTGGTGCAAAGGTAACAGGCAAAGAGTGGAATGATGGGCATGTGGGTTCTGATAAAAACTCTGCGGCCTCTTTTGATAATTGGCATGGTATGTTTGAACAAGTTCCAAGTACTACTAGTGTAGAGATTCGTCATGATTTAGGAGTAGACCTCAACTACCAAGCCTACAAAAAAGGTCCACCAGTGATGATGGGACCCCCTCAACAAGGAGCAACTTTTGTTGTGGGAGGACCCTTTAGACCTGTAGAGTTTAGTCAAATGCATGGAGAAAGAAGAGACCATCCCCCAAGAGGTGAACACAGAGGTCCCCCCCCAAGAGATGAGAGAAGAGGACCCCCTCCGGGTAGCAATGGTACCAATGTAGGTGGTGCATCGGCAGGATTGTCTATCCATAAGTCTGAAGGTCTTGTTCCTATCAATGAGCAGTGTGAATCAACTATCCAAGGTCTCTACGCTGCAGGAGATGCACTAGGTTCGTATATGGCTGGAGCTATCTATACTCAAATAGGCTCTTCTATGGCAGGTTCTTCTGTGCAAGGGGCTATTGCAGGTGAAGCATCAGCTAAGTATGCCAAAACTATTGCTATGCCCAAAATACCTAAATCCAAAGTAAATAAAATAAAAGAAGAGATTTTAGCACCACTCTATAGAGAGTCAGGCTACTCTCCTGCGTGGGTGACCCAAACACTGCAAGGGGTGATGATTCCTAATTTTGTTCTCTATATCAAAAAAGAGCTAATGATGCAATCAGCCCTTGCTTATGTGGAGGAGCTACAGAGCCATCACTCCCCTATGCTCAAAGCCTCATCACTGCATGAGTTGCGTTTGGCTCATGAGACAACCAATATGATACTCTCTGCCCAGATGAAACTCAAAGCCTCTCTAATGCGAACAGAGAGCCGTTGTAGTCACTACCGTGTAGATTATCCAGATATGGATAATGAAAACTGGCAAGTATGGATAAATATCTACAAAGGAAAAGATGGCACAATGGAGTTTGAAAAGCAACCATTTGGTACTTGGGCGAAGGTATAAATCGTCTAAATGCTTCAATGTTACTGTTGATTTACTTTTTATTACCCACTGTTTGAATAAAAATCATACAATACTCTTATCAATCTTCCACTCCTTAGAGTGAAAAGATAATTTTAAAAAATAATGAGGAGTATCTTATGACTACCCATATGAACTTATTAAAAAAATCACCAAGTAAAAAACCTCGTTCGGTTGAGACACTCTTTAGAAATGCTTTGCGTTCAAACTTGGAGTTAACGGCTTTGGCTGACTCTAAAGCGAGTATCTTAATCTCTGTTAATGGGTTTATCCTCACAGTTATCGTTACAGCTTCAGGTATGCAACTCAATCACCCTTTGATGATGTATCCATTTATTGCTATTATTATCACAGCTATGGCATCTATATTTTTTGCTACAAAAGCTATCCAACCACGATATAAAGAGAATATAATGCACAAAGAGTATTTGGAAAACTATACATCTATTCTCTATTTTCAGGATATTTCCTCACTCTCTCCTATGGAATATCTTGCACAGGCAAAAGAGGTGATACTCTCTACAGAGAAGACCCAAGAGAATATTTTGCAACACCTTCATATATTAGGTGCAGAGATTAAAATCAAATATTATTGGTTGCGTCAAGCCTATGCTATTTTTTCTTTGGGGCTTATTGTAAGTATGATGCTTGTAGTTTTTGCTCTGGTTAATATGGGTACGGAGCTGTAGTTATGAAAAAGAGTCTTTTCTTATGTTTGATACTACAGAGTCTCCTTTTGGCTGAAGACTCTTTTGAGTTTGGAGGACAGATTGTTGCAGATAGTGCTTGGTTTGATGATGAAGATGGGGTAGCTACAAATGATCAAGCCATTCGCCGTGCAAGAGTTTTTCTCAAAGGTCAAGCACTCCCTACACTCAAATATGAGATAGAGTATAGCTTCACAGGAAGCAACAACTGGAAAGATGTCTACTTAGAGTATGAAGCCCTCCCTCAGCTCTTTATCAAAGCAGGAAATATCAAAGAGCCTATAGGGCTAGAGGCATTGACAAGCTCTAAGTACAATACCTTTATGGAGCGTTCTTTAGCTCAAGCATTTGTGAGCAAACGAAAACTAGGCGTACAGGTTCGCTATCCTATCAAAGATGATGCACACTACTACACTCTGACTATGGGTGCTTTTGG
Source organism: Sulfurovaceae bacterium (assembly GCA_016744805.1). Taxonomy (GTDB): domain Bacteria; phylum Campylobacterota; class Campylobacteria; order Campylobacterales; family Sulfurovaceae; genus SZUA-451. The sequence continues at coordinate 59,343 of JADGDQ010000006.1, read as the reverse complement.
TCAATCACTAGATGAACTGATAGATAATGAAGATGCAGAGAGATCTCTAGTAGCCAGAGCCACCTACGCCTACCGCCCAAGCAAAACCAAACTCCTGCATCTAGGAGTCGCCTCATCCTATAGTGACTATGATGGAGCATCACTCTCACTCAATACAGAACCAGAGTCAGATCTCTTTGATAGAAAACTGGTCTCCACCAAGATAAAAGATGTGCAAAATAGACAACGAGTAGATATTGAGAGTGCTATCATCTATGATAGCTTTGCACTCCAAGGGGAGTATTTTTGGATAGGAGTTGACAATATCGATACAGCGTATGATTTCCAGAGTTGGTATCTCCAAGGGAGCTGGTTTCTCACAGGTGAATCCAAGCAATACAAAGCCAAAAAAGCCATCTTCTCACGCGTCAAACCTCTCAATCCTGTGACCGATGGAGGCTGGGGTGCATGGGAACTAGCTCTGCGTATGAGCTATTTAGACCTTGATGACCAAGACGAAGAGGAGAGCATAGAGAAAAACTATACAGTAGGTCTCAACTGGTACACTACAGACAATCTGCGTATCATGACAAACTACATCCACGCCACACTCTCAGAGCCAGATGTAGAGAGTGAAGATATTATGCAGGTTCGTATGCAGTTTGATTTTTGAGTTGGGGTCTAAAGAGACATTAGATTTTAGTATCTTATGCTAGAATCTATCTCATAATTTATGAGGATGGTTTATGAATAAAGAGCTTTTAAATAGGATTAATAAAAATCTATATGATATTGAAAATCTTATCTCTACTGCAAGTATTATAAAACAATTCAATACACTTGATATTGACACGGACATAAAACAATTTTCTAAAACTATAAAGCTATATATAGATAATTTTTCTTTACTAGAACAAGCAAAAGAAGAAAACTTATTAAAATTATTAGATGAGAAGTTACGCTATATTATTGAACATATTTATGATATTTCTTACTATTCAACAAAAATGGAAATCAGTATACACTTTATACAACAACATGTAAATACTTTTTTTAATAAAACCAATGATAAAAACTCTCAAATAGTAAGTAAAATTCCAATCTTTCATATAGAAACAGCATTTTTGAACTCCATCAAAATCAAAAAATATTTCTCCCTCAAAGATATAGAGATACAAAACCTCAAAGAGAAAAAAGAGATATATTTTGTGGGTGAAAATGGAGATGGGAAGACAATTTTATTACAAGCTATTTTATTGGCACTCAAAAAAGAGTATTCAGGCATTGTAATCGAACATATTAGAGATAGTGGTATGGAGTTATCTGCAAAAGATGAATTTTCTGAACACTATAGTAATAATCTTGATATTCAAAATGTATTTGCTTATGGTATCAATAGAAATAAAATTGATTATCGTACATTTGATAAATATGGTTACAGTGGTTTATTTGATACAAGTGATTCACAAAGAACAACACTCTTAAAAGATCCTTTTTATGAATTAGGCAAAAATTATCAAGGAGATCATTCACTACTAAAAGAGTTTATCTCAGTACTAAATAAAACTATTTTAAGAGAAGATTTAAATATTTTCGATGGTGGAGATATTGATTTCAATGAGCTTTCAGAGGGGTATAAGAGTACTATTATATGGCTATATGATTTGGTTTCGAGATTGATAGTAAATCAACCAAATGTTACCGAATTGGCAAAATTAAAAGCTATTGTTTTGATAGATGAAGTAGACTTATATCTACACCCTAGATGGAAATATGATTTTGTCCATACTTTGAGAGAAGTATTTAAAGAGGTTCAATTTATTATGGTTACACATAGTATGGTGACGGTACTTGGGGCTAGTGATGATGCGATATTTTTTAAAGTCTATAAAGAAGAGGGAGCGACTAAAATATCTCAACCTATGAATGATATTAAAAACCTTATGGCAAATTCTCTCTCTACATCTCCACTATTTGATATGGATACGGCAAGGGCTAGAGACAATGACAATAATCTTGATACACGAGAAGATTTTATCTCTAGTAAAATTCACAATATTATCAAAGAACGCATACAAGGTAAAAAAGCGATTATTGAAGAAGAAATTATTGCTATGATACATCAAGAGTTAGATGATTATCTTAAAGAGAATGATTTATGATAAAAGTTTCTAAAAACTTAGAGAGTATTCCTGCTTCTCTTATAGATAGGAAAACTGATACGAGAAGAAATACATGTATACGAGATAGAAAATACCATCAAAAGAGAGATTTTCACCAACGCTACAAACAACTAGATATAAAAGAGGCTCTCCAAACTATCTATCATAAAAAGTGTGCTTTTTGTGAGCAAAAAATTATAGAGTGTAGAGATAATAATTTAGAAGAGTGTTCTAGTACAGTGGAGCATTATCGTCCTAAAAGTAAATATTATTGGTTGGCTTTCTCTTGGGATAACCTTTTATGGTGTTGTTATAGATGCAATCACAACAAAGGTAATAATTTTGAAATTTTAGCAGATGAGGTCTATTATGAAGAGAGCTTTAAGGAGAATATTCACTCTTATGCCCAGCAATATCAAGAGTTTGAAAAACCAAAGATGATTCACCCTGAGATAGAAAGTGTTTTGGAAAAGCTAAGTTTTGATGATGGAGTGATAGCTTCAAAAGATAAAAGAGTGCAGTATACTATTGGGATGTGTGGATTAGATAGAGATAGTTTGAATGAAAAAAGACAAACAATTATAGATGATTTTAAAGAGAGCCTTATGGATAAAAAACTTAAAAATGAATCTATAGAAATACTCTTAAAAACTTTGCTAGATGCATTTAAAAATCAAAATAATGAGTTTCTTGCTCTTAGATACTGGATTTTAAGAAACTATAAATCTTTAAAACATTAAGATTTTTTAATTTAATTATTGTTACCAACCATTTACTTTTGGTTACCATAAGTTTTTCTCTAAAGAGTACTATATAAAATATGTAAATATAAGACAAAGGGTTGAGAATGAAACGGAAATTTCTTACGCTATGTACAGCAGTTGGATTGATGGTGACAGGTGTGTATGCAGAGGTGGCGACACAGACTAATGTAACAAGGCTCTATATTGCTACATTTGATAGAACTCCAGATATCGCAGGGTTGAACTACTGGGTGGGTAGCTCTAATTTGAGCCTAGAGAGTATTGCTCAGAGTTTTTTTGACCAAGAGGAGACAAAAGCAAAATATCCAGAGGGTACAACTAGCACAGACTTTATCGATGCTATCTATACAAACCTTTTCCAACGCTCTCCTGATAGTGCGGGGAGTGACTATTGGGTAGGGGAGTTAGATAGTGGGAGTGTCTCTAATTCTGTATTTATTTTGGCCGTTGTCAATGGAGCTATTGGTGATGATGCCACTATCTTACAGAGTAAAACACAAGAGGCTCTAAGCGAACTTGGCATAGGTCAAAGTAGTTACACCATAGTAGATACATCCCAAGAGAACTGTTTTACCTCAAAGGGTCTCTCCACAGAGTGTGCTAGTAGTGGGCAAGATGGTGCTTATACTACCAATAGTATGAGTTATACAGATAATGGTGACTTGACTGTAACAGATAATGTCACTGGACTTATGTGGCAACAGACAGCCGATAGAGATGGGAGTGGAGAGGTAAAAGCGGTTGATAAATTATCTCAAAGTGATGCTATATCGTATTGTTCAAATCTCTCATTAGCAGGATATAGTGATTGGAGATTGCCTGATATTAAAACAATCTACTCTCTGATGAACTTCTCAGGCTCTGATCCAAGTGGAGAGACAGGAGATGATACAAGCTCACTAGAGCCATTTATAGATAATACAGTCTTTGGCTTTGGTTATGGAGATACAGATGCAGGAGAGAGAATCATAGATGGTCAATGGGCGACAACTACAAACTATGTCTCTACTACTATGAATGGTGACGCTACAATGTTTGGACTCAATTTTGCAGATGGACGGATCAAAGGATATGGATTGGAGCTACGAGGCATAGATAAGATGTTTTATGTGCAGTGTGTACGAGACAACGAAAATTATGCTACAAATAGCTTTGTGGATAATGGTGATATGACTATTACAGATAGTGCAACAGAGCTTATGTGGCACAAAAATGATAATAGCACAGAGACTAATTGGGATAGTGCCATAAGCTATTGTGAAAACTCCACCCTAGCAGGTTATAGCGACTGGAAACTCCCTGATGCAAAAGAGTTACAGAGCATAGTAGACTATACTCGCTCACCAGATACCACAGCATCCCCAGCAATCAATGCGATATTTAATGCCACAGCTATCACCAATGAAGCAGGAGCGAGTGACTTTGGATTCTACTGGAGTAGTACGACTCACAAATCATCTAACGGCACAGGTGCTTCAGCGGTTTATGTGAGTTTTGGTAGAAGCTTGGGATATATGGACAGTACATGGATGGACGCTCACGGAGCAGGAGCCCAAAGAAGTGACCCAAAAGATATCTCTTTGCTTGATACAAGTAGTGAGGATTATGTTATTGTCGATGGAGCGATTACACACGGTCCACAAGGAGATGTGATTCGAGGTCTTAACTTCTCTCGTTGTGTAAGAGAGGTGGAGTAGGGGTATACCCTCTACTTTATTCTTTGGTAGCATGTATAACTAGCAAAATAGAGACAAATTAATTAAATATTAATTATATTTTAGGTAAAATTCCGCCCAAATACTTCTAGTTTCTCCAAAACGATACTTATCGAAGTAAATTATATTCCCTAGGAAACCATTATGGAACAAACATTATCAATCATCAAACCTGATGCAGTAGCTAAAAGCGTAGTAGGTAAAATCCTCTCAAGATTTGAAGATGCAGGTCTTCGTATTGCAGCAACTAAAAAGATTCAATTAAGCCGTGCAGATGCAGAGGCATTTTATGCTGTTCATGCTGAGAGACCTTTCTTTGGTGAGCTTGTAGACTTTATGATATCTGGTCCTGTTGTAGTAACAGTACTTGAGGGTGAAGATGCAATGACAAAAAATAGAGACCTTATGGGTGCAACAAATCCAAAAGAGGCCCAAGCTGGAACTATTAGAGCAGATTTTGCAGAGAGTATTGATGCAAATGCAGTTCATGGTAGTGACTCTGTAGAGAATGCAGCGATTGAAATTGCATTTTTCTTTGCACAAAAAGATATTAGCTAAGAGAGACAATGAAGATACTATTTGACAAAGTTGGACACACTATAAAGCCTTTTAATATAGACGAACATGGTGTAAACTTTGAGGGGAAACTACAAAAAAGTGGGTACCATCGCTTGGAGTTAGTTGGAGCTATTAAGGGTGATGTAGAGATTACTTGTAATCGCTGTGGAGTCTCGTTTGATAGCACTATGGAGTCATCTTTGAAACTAACAATCAGTGACCAAATAGTAGAAGATAAAGTTGATTTAGATATAATCGAATTTTTAGATGGAGAGGTGGATATCTCTTTTATCTTACTAAGTGAAATGAATACATTCAGAAGTGAATATCACTATTGCGATAGATGTGATAATAGTGATGAAGTATTTGAGATGGAATTTTAAATTCTAATAAAATAACAAAAAAGGAAATATCATGGCAGTACCTAAAAGACGCGTGAGTCATACAAGATCAGCAAAGAGAAGAACACACTATAAATTAACACTTCCAAGACCAGTAAAAGATGAAGATGGAACATGGAGAATGCCACACCACATGAACATGACTACAGGTGAGTATACTGGAAAAGATAAAAGCTAATTTCGATGATTAAAATAGCCATAGATGCTATGGGTGGGGACTTTGGTCCTGAACCTATCATCGAGGGATGTATACACGCACTCGAAGAGAAGAGCTTTTTGCCTATACTTGTAGGTGATAAAAAAGAGATTCTCTCATTTCTCCCCCAATATTATATTGATAAAGTTGAAATTGTTGAAGCTAGTGATGTTATTTTGATGAGTGATCAAGCAACAAATGCTTTGCGACGAAAAGATTCATCTATTTTTAAAGCTGTTGAACTTGTGCGTAACAAAAAAGCATCAGCTATAGTATCAGCAGGTCATAGTGGTGCTACAATGACACTTGCTACTCTCCGTATTGGACGACTTCCTCATATATCTAAACCTGCACTTGCTACACTTATGCCAACTTTGGGCAGTACAAAAACTTTGGTTTTAGATGTGGGTGCAGTAGTAGACTGTAAGGCACAAAACCTCTATGAGTTTGGTGCTATGGGTGAGGCGTATGTACAAAAAATTATGGGTGTAGCATCACCTAAAGTTGGACTTTTATCCAATGGTGAAGAAGATAGCAAAGGTAACGAACTTACAAAAGAGGCTTTTAAACTCCTGCAAGACCTTGATGGATTTATAGGGAATGTAGAGGGTGGAGATATCTTTGATGGTTCTGTAAATGTTGTTGTTTGTGATGGATTTACAGGAAATATTCTACTCAAAACAAGTGAAGGTGTTGTAAAAACTATCTTTACTATGATGAAAGAGAATATGCGTCGCTCTCTTCCTGCTAAATTTGGTGCATTGCTAATGAAAAAGAAAGTCTTTAGCAAACTTAAAAAACAGGTTGATTACGCAGAGTATGGTGGGGCTCCACTTCTTGGTATAGATGGTTGTGCTATTGTAAGCCATGGAAGTAGCAACTCAAAAGCTATTAAAAATGCTATTTTTCAAGCTATTAGCTATACACAATCTGATGTTAATGCAACAATTGAAGCACTTCTTACAAAAAGTCAAACGAAATCCTCATAGAGGCATCAGTTTGGCTACGAATTAATTTTTTATAATTATTCTTTCTCTTTTTTGATAAAATTCTTAATAAATTATGGTAAAATAAACGCAATATTATTTTTAGTTCAAGGATACTTATGTCAAATTATTCACCCATCTATGCATCATTTCGTTCTATTGGGGCCTATGCTCCCCAAAAGATATTGAGCAATAGTGATTTAGAGAGTATGGTTGATACAACAGATGAGTGGATTCTAAAAAGAACAGGTATCAAAGAGCGACGAATTGCTGCAGATGATGAGTACACAAGTGATATGGGTGCAAAAGCTGGACTAAAGGCTATTGAGAGAGCTGGAATATCTTGTGATGATGTAGATTTGGTTATCTGTGCTACGGTTACTCCTGATTACTTTAATATGCCCTCTACGGCGTGTATAATTTCTGATAAACTTGGTATTCATAATGTTCAGGCCTTTGATATATCTGCTGCGTGTAGTGGATTTGTCTATCTTATCTCTTTGGCAAAAGCTTTTATTGAGTCAGGTATGAAGAAGAATGTTTTGATTATTGGTGCAGAGAAGTTCTCTTCTATTGTGGATTATACCGATAGAGGTACTTGTATACTCTTTGGTGATGGTGCTGGTGCAGCTATTATTAGTGCTAGTTCAAAGAAAGAAGAGGCGATAGTAGATGTGCATGCGAGTGCTGATGGATCATACGCAGATTTTTTGGTCACACCTGCTCCTGGTACAATTAATCCTGTGAGTCAAAAAGTTATTGATGAGGGACTTAATTTTGTGCAGATGAAAGGGAATGAGACCTTTAAGTTGGCGGTGAAGACACTCACAAAAGATGTTATTGAAATTTTGAAAAAGAACAGTATAAACGCAGAAGATATTCCTCATTTTATTCCACATCAAGCCAATTATCGTATTATCAAAGCTGTTGGTGATGCATTGAAGATGCGTGAAGACCAAGTGGTACTTACTGTAGGCAAGTATGGAAACACCTCTGCAGCCTCTATCCCTATGGCGGTAAATGATATATATGAATCTGGTCGACTCAAAAAGGGTGAGATGATGCTCTTTGATACTTTTGGTGGTGGGCTTACTTGGGCGAGTGCACTGCTTCCATTTGCTGGAGAGAACTATCAAGGATAATCTATGCGAATAGGTTTTATTGGAGATATAGTAGGCAGACCAGGAAGAGAGATATTAGGCAAACACCTGACACAACTCCAACAAGAGCATAGTATAGATTATACTATAGCCAATTACGAGAATGCAAGCCATGGTTTTGGCCTAACTGAAAAGAACTGTAAAGAGCTTTTGGGTTATGGTATTGATATGATGAGCGGTGGCAACCATAGCTTTGACAAAAAAGAGATTCTTACTCTCTTTGATACTTATCCGCTTATCCGTCCTATTAACTATCCTGAATCTACCGCAGGAGAGGGACTCTTTCGTACAACACTCCTAGGCAAAGAGATTGCTATTATTAATCTGATGGGACACTACACTATGCCTATGGTTGATAACCCATTTACTAAGATAGTAGCGGTTGTAGAAAAACTCAAATCTCAAAATATTCAACATATTATTATTGATATACATGCAGAAGCTACTAGTGAAAAGAGAGCTTTATTATATCTGCTCAAAGAGAAGGTCTCTGCTATACTTGGCACACATACACATGTAGGCACTGATGATTTAGAAATTGTTGATGGGTGCTGTTATGTTACAGATGTAGGACTTACAGGCTGTCGTGATAATGTGATAGGTATGGAGAGTGATGTGCCTATTCACCGTTTTCTTACAGGATTGGGTGGGCATTTTAATGTACCTAATAACTGCAAGTCTATACTTCAAATGATAGTTTTTGAGCTTGATGACAGGGGACAGTGTATCCAAGCAAAAAAAATAAAACTCTATGAGAATAAACAAAAAACTATTACAAAAGCTCTTCTTTAAAGCATTTAATTTTAATAAACTATACAATATATTGACAATTATTCCTATTTATAATATACTTTTTAAAATAAAAGGAGTTATTATGAAAATATCACAAAGTGCAAAAGCAAAAACAAAAGCTAAGATTATTCAAGCATCTGTAGACCTTATTATCCAAAAGGGATTTAAAAATGCCTCTTTGCGTGAGATAGCAAAAGAAGCAGGAGTGAGTAATCCTACTATCTATAACTATTTTCCAAATAAAGAGAAACTTCTTTATGGCTATATAGAACAACAGCATATAAAATCTGCTCTTATACTCCAAGAGATAGAAGATTTTCATACTTATACTCTACGAGAGCAGTTACAAACACTTTTGGAAACACAGCTAGAACTTTATCTTGAAGATAGAGAGTTTGTAGTACAGATTGCAGATATGGTCTTTCACTCTTCGACTCTAAAGATAGATACTCTTTATAAGACCAAAGAGAAATTTGTAGAGATAGTTGATGAAATGCTAAGTGTTGCTATAGAGGCTGATGAGATTAAAGAACCACCCTTTAGAGAGTATTTACCCCTTTTCTTTTGGGATTATTATATCGCGGTGGTAGCGTATTGGATAGAAGACGAGAGTGAATCATTTGAGAATACAACGCAGTTTATAGATCACTCTATGGGTGTTATAGAGGCTCTCCTTTACTCTTCTGTACTTAATAGAGCTTCTGATTTGGGAATGTTTTTACTCAAAACACACTTGCTTTCTGCATTAGAGCGATACAGTGCACCCAAAAAAGGTTTTGAAGGTATTAAACGCAAACTAGAGGGCTTAGTGCATGTATAAAGATGAGAGTATTCCTATTAGTCAATTAGCAAGAGGTAAAGTATTAGGAAAAGCAATACTAAAAATAGGTGCAAATCATGCAAAAACAAGTGTTCAAAAAGTTTTTGTATCAAAGCAGAAAAAGGAAGAACTCAAACTCTCTACGGAGTATAAAAATGCAAAATTATTAATGGATTCTTTGGGAGAACTCAAAGGTATTTCTATCAAAGTAGCACAGCAGATAGCCTTAGCTATGCCATTTTTACCACCTGCATACCTTGAAGAGATGAATAAATCATTTCAATCTGTACCACCTATTAATAGAGCCTTAGTACGAAAAGTAATTAAGCAAGAACTAGGAGAGTATCCACAAAAGTATTTTGAAAGCTTTGAACTCTTGCCTTTTGGGTCAGCGAGTTTAGGACAGGTGCATTATGCTTTGTATAAACAAAAAAAACTTGCTATCAAAATTCAATATCCTGGAGTAGCCAAGAGTATCAAAAGTGATTTGGGGATACTTAAATTTGCATTGACTCGTTTTGCTAAGGGGCGTAATATTGATCATATTATGAATGAAATTAGTCAGAGACTGTATGAAGAGGTTGATTATCTTTATGAAGCTAGTAATCTTGATTATTTTTACAAAAATTTCCAGCATCCAGATATAATTATTCCTGAGGTATTTTTTGATATATCGACACAAAGGGTTTTGGCAAGTTCTTTTATAGAGGGCATAAATTTAGAGCAGTTTCTTGCTACAAAGCCATCACAATTAAAGAGAAATCATTATGCACAGATACTATTTGATAGTTTTTTTATTACACTCTACCAACTTCAAAGAGTCCATGCAGATCCAAATCCAGGGAATTTTATTTTTATGGCTGATGATAAGTTGGGCATGATAGATTTTGGCTGTGTCAAAAAGGTAGAGAGAGCGTTTTTAGAGAGCTATAATACTTTGCATCTTTCATTAATTGATGGTGTTGATGATGCTACAATCGTAGAGCAGTATTTGGCTTTGGATATGATAGATAGAGCAAGTATGCAAGAGATGATAGAATTTTATAAAGAAGTAATCAAACCACTTGACCGTATTTATATAGAGATATTCTTAGAAGATAGTTATTGTTTTCAAGAGCATAATGACTTTTCAAAAAGAGGTTTTGAGACAATAGTAGAAGTTCAGAAAAAACAGCTAGACTCTGTGCATAAACTCAATGAAGAGTATATTTTCTTAGACCGTACTCTTTTGGGCTACTATGCACTCTTTGAGAAGATGGAGGCGAAGATAGAGACCAAATTTGCAAAGAGTATCATGAGAGGGTTTGCATCAAAAGAGTCTCTATTTCTCTTTAAGGATATGATGCAAAAATAGTATTTGACCAAAGAGTGGTGCAAAGATATTTAAGAATGGAATATAGTTAAAGAGTGAGGCTATAATAGCTATAATATTTGATTTTTTTTGTTTATTTTGAAGTCTCTCTTGGTCATTGATAAAAAGAGAACCTACATCATAGCCCGTTGGCTCTTTGATAAGCAGAGACCAAAGCCATAGCATCCATATTTGTCCAATAATAGGAATAAAGAGTAGGGGGATAGAGAAGACAAAAAGTACCAAAAAGAGTCCACTAGCTTTGAGTGTAAGAAATAAAGAGGTAAAAATATTTGGAGAGCCTACTGTTTGGACATTGGGGTAGTGCTTTTTTGCAAGTTGTATCAAAATGGGTTCACTCAATAAAGAGGTCAATAAAGAGATAGTTATAATAATAAGTATATAGCCAAATAGGAGTGCAAAAATAGCAGTTCCACCTGACTGTATCCACTCCCAAGAGCCTAAAAATGGTATTTTTACTATAAAAGATTGAATAAATTTTGCATAACTATCCCAAAAGAGACTTAATAATACAACCCAAAGAACTATAGAACCGAATCCTATTTTGAGTACAAAGCCCAGTACCATTGGACTAAAAATATCATTAAGAGATTTTCTAAGAACTTTTTGCATGGCTAGAGATACTCATTTTTAAAGCTTACATAACGAGAAGCAGAGGCATAGAGTTCTTGTATCTCTTCTTCTTTTAATTCCCTTACCACTTTAGCAGGACTTCCCATAATAAGGCTTCGTGGAGGAAATTTTTTGTTTTTGGTAACAAGGCTTCCTGCTCCAACTATAGACTCTTTGCCAATAACGGCTCCATCAAGTATAGTTGCACTCATTCCAATCAAACAGGCATCCTCTATAGTACAGCCATGGAGCATAACACGGTGACCTACCGTAACATCATTGCCTATAACTGTAGGGTTTCCATCACTCATATCATCTCTTTTGTGGTGGGTTACATGGATCATAGAGAGGTCTTGGATATTGCTTCTATCGCCTATAGTAATATGGTGTACATCGCCTCTGACTACACAGCCAAACCACACAGCACTATCTTCACCCATCTTTACGCGTCCTATGACACTTGCACCCTCTGCTATCCATGCGTTCTTTTCTAGTTGTGGTCTCCACTCTTTAAATTGTAGTATCATTTATTTGCCTTTTTCTAATATTTTATTTGCTAATCTATCAAGATATTTGGGTATAGGTTTATCTGCTTTATTATACATTTTGTTTGTATACTCTTCCAAGATATTATGGTTATTGATTATTTCACCTGTAGATGTGAGTTTATGATATTTACCATTTGCATTTAGTTCCCATCTAAGTTGATTGTCTCTTAGTTGTATAAGGAGAATTTTCTCAATCCTAGAAGAGAGTTTTGGCTCTTGAATAGGAGTCATAAGCTCTACACGACGCACTAAATTACGAGGCATAAGGTCAGCACTAGAGATATAGCATTTGGCACTATCATGTTTAAAATAATAGATGCGTGGATGTTCTAGATATTTTCCTATAATAGAATAGACACGAATAGTCTCACTAGCACCCTTTACTTGTGGTCTTAATGCACAAATTCCTCTAATAATAAGATCTATAACTGTACCTTTTTGTGATGCTTGATAGAGAGCTTTAATAATATCTGGGTCTACTAAAGAGTTTGACTTAAGTATAATATGACCTTTGTGGGCATAGCTACTCTCTTTTTTTATCATCTCTATAAGTCTAGGTTTAATTTGAGTTGGAGAGATATAGAGGCTATCAAGAGTAGTCTTTGTAGAAAAACCTGTAAGAAAATGAAAAAAACGAGTTGCATCATTATTAAGATTTATTTTTGTAGTAAAATAACTTATATCAGTATAAATTTTTGCTGTAGTAGGGTTATAGTTACCTGTAGCAAGATGTAGATAGCTTTTGAGTCTATTTTTTTCTCGTTTAATAACTTGTGCTATTTTGGCATGGACTTTGAGACCTGGAATACCATAGACTACATGTGCTCCTGCATCTTCTAAGGCTTTTGCCCAGTGGAGATTATTCTCTTCATCAAAACGGGCTTTGAGTTCGACTAATACTGTAACTTGTTTGCCATCTTGAACAGCTCGTATAAGAGATTTGACAATAGGTGATGATGCTCCAACACGGTAGAGAGTCATTCTAATTGCTAAAGTACTAGGATCACTAGATGCCTGTTTAATAAATTTAAGAATAGGGTCAAAACTATCATAAGGGTGATATAAAAGTATATCTTCTTTTTCGATTATCTTACAAATGTCATCTTGGTTAAGTGGTGGTAGGGTTTTGGGTGCATAGACAGGAAGCATAAGATTAGAGAGATTTTTATTACCTATAATTTGCCAAAAACTTCCCAAATTTAGAGGAGTATCTTTATAGAAATATATATCATTTTCGTAGAGTTTAAGATGAGTAGTTAAAAATTTTATAAGGTCTTTATCTGCACCTTCTATCAATTCCAAACGGACTAAAGAACCTTTATTTCTTGCTCGCAAACCCTCTTCTAATATTTCCAAAAAATCATCTGCTTCTTGTTCTGTAATTGCAATATCTGCATTCCGTGTTACACGAAAAGCAGTTGATGCTACACTTTTGTATCCAGGGAAAAGATCACTAATAAAGTTTTCTACAACACTCTCAATAGGTACAAAGACACTATCTACTTGAATAAACCTTGGGAGTATACGAGGAATACGGATAAGACCATTTTTGAGGTTTGATTGTTTGTCTATAAGAGTAATCGCTATACCAAAACTAAGATTATTTAGATGAGGAAAAGGGTGTGTTGTGTCTATAGCTATGGGGATAATAACAGGAAAAATTTGTTCAAAAAATATTTTTTCTATCTCTTTTTTTTGTTTCTTTTTAATTGTATCAAAAGCTTTAATATAAACGCTATGTAAGCCTAATTCTAAAAGAATATCTTGGTAGTGTTTTTCTAATACTCTTTGTTCATTATGTAAATAAAGATGAATAGCATCTAATTGTTCTTTAGGTGTAAGTTTATCTGCTCCTATCTCTTGAATACCTGCATAAAGGAGTGCCTTGAGTCCTGCAACTCGTATCATATAAAATTCATCCAAATTTGTACCATAAATAGCTAAAAATTTTAATTTTTCTAGTGGAGGAAGGCTCTTGTTATTGGCTTGAGCTAAAACACGCGTATTAAATTCTAGCCAAGAGAGTTCACGATTAAAATATAAAGATGGAGAGTTTAAATCAGTCATTAAAAATCCTTGAGTTATTTATATATTATAGCTTTTTTATCTTTGCTATTTCATCTCGTAACCTCGCTGCTTCTTCAAACTCTAAGCTTTTTGCGGCTAAGAGCATTTTGGCTTTGAGTTCTTTTACAAGGTTTTGCCTCTCTGCTTTTGGCATTTTATCAAGAGAGTTTTGTTTATTATATAATTGACCTACATCTTCTACTTTTAAATCTGTATCAAGTTCACGCAGAGTAGTTGTGGGGGTTATATTATGTTTTGTATTATACTCTATCTGTTTTTCTCTTCTAGCAGTTGTAATATCTATAGTCGCTTTCATAGACCTTGTAACTCTTTTTGCATACATTAATGCATGACCATTTACATTTCTTGCAGCTCTTCCTGCTGTCTGAATTAATGCAGTCTCACTACGCAAAAACCCCTCTTTATCTGCGTCAAGTATTGCTACAAGACTCACCTCTGGCAAATCAAGCCCCTCTCGTAAGAGATTTATCCCTATCAAAATATCAAATTCACCCAACCTTAAACTACGAATAACCTGATTTCTCTCTATTGCATCAAGGTCTGAATGCATATATTTTGCTCGTAATCCTAGGTCATTATAATAAGTTGTTAACTCTTCTGCCATTTTTTTGGTTAGCACGGTAATAAGTACTCGCTCTTCTCTTGCAATAACTTTTTTCATTCTATCATAGAGATTTTCGACTTGATAGGAGCTATCTATAACTTCTATAGGTGAATCTAACAATCCTGTAGGGCGGACAATCTGATGGGCTATGGTGCTAGAGAGTTCAAGCTCTAAAGGTGCAGGAGTGGCTGAGACAAATAGAAAATGGGGAGCTTTAGAGATATACTCATCAAACATCAAAGGACGATTATCTAAAGCAGAGGGCAACCGAAAGCCATGGTCTACTAATACCTCTTTTCGGCTTCTATCTCCTGCATACATACCACGAAACTGTGGCAAACTCACATGGGATTCATCTACAATAACCAAATAATCATCATGCATCGTAGCAAAATAGTCTTGCATCGAATAAGGGGTTTCTCCTATTGCTTTACCTGTAAGGTGACGCGAGTAGTTTTCGATGCCTTTGCACATGCCAGTAGCCTCTAGCATCTCCAAATCAAACTCTGTTCGCTGTTTAATTCTATTATATTCTGTCATACGATCTTCTTTTTGATAGTAAGCAAGTCTCTGGGCTAACTCCTCTTCTATACTCTTAACGGCTATAGCTAACTTCTCTTTGCTTACTATAAATTGATTAGCTGAATAGATAGTAACTTCTTTCTCCTGTTCACCCTTTTCATTTGTAAGAGAATCAAAAGCATATATCTCTTCTATCTCATCTCCAAAAAACTCTATCCGTAGGGCTTCCTCTGCACTATAGGCGGGATAAATATCTATCACATCTCCACTTACTCTAAAATCCCCTCTATCAAAATAGTCATCATTTCTCTTGTACCCCATATCTACAAGCCGTAGAAGCAACTCTTTTTGGCGATACTCCTCTCCTACAGAGAGTTTTTGTACAATAGAACGGTAATCCTCTGGTGAGCCTAGACCATAATTAGCTGATACAGAAGCCACTACTATCACATCTTCGTGGCTCAAAAGATTGGCTGTAGTACTTAGGCGTAATCTCTCTAACTCTTGATTGACTGAGCTATCTTTTTCTATAAAGAGATCTTGTCTAGGAAGGTAGGCTTCTGGCTGGTAGTAATCATAATAGGAGATAAAGTATTCTACATGGTTATGAGGAAAAAAGCTCTTAAACTCACTATAGAGTTGAGCTGCTAGAGTTTTGTTATGTGTCATAATAAGTGTAGGCTTACGGGTCTTTTCAATAACCTTTGCCATAGTATAGGTCTTTCCACTCCCTGTAACTCCTAAGAGCGTTTGGTATTGATTGCCTTGCATAATAGAGTTACTAAGGTGTTCTATAGCGAGTGGTTGATCTCCTGATGGTTGGTATGGACTTACTAAATTAAAAATTGGCATAGTAGCTCCTAGTTTAGGATATAAAATAGATAAAATTCATTGTGGCTTTGATAATGTTTCGCTATTATAACACTATTATTTCAAAAAAGGAGTGTAGCATGAATGCACTAGAGAGACTACAAGGCAAGATAGAAGAGCTTAAAAATAGTTACGAAGGAATCAAACAAGAGAGTAGAGATTTAAAAGGTCAATTAGAAGAGAAAGAAAATGCTTATGCAGAACAACAAAGTACAATTGATCTTTTGCGTTATGAACTTGAAGAGAAAGATCACGAGATAGAAGAGATTATTACTAAAGTTGAAGCTCTCTTAGCATGAAAAAAATATCTTTAAGTATTTCAGGGAAACGATATGAGGTAAATTTAGAAGATGAGTTTGCTGATTTTGTTATAAATGATATGAAAAGTGCAGGAATTTCTCAAGAAACAGATAATACTCCAGCACTTTTGCTTAAAGCTTACCTCAAATTAGCCCATAAAAATAGTAATTATGAGGATGAAATAGAGCTATTAGTAGACACTTTGGATGGATTGTAACTTTTTGATGATATTTCCTCTATTTTAGAGTTTGTTTAATATTATATTAAGCTTTATGGGAGTATCATTTGTATAGACCAATTATTGAATTGGTACTAAAATATTTACTAGGAGTTTATCATGAATAACATGAGACGCGGATTTACTATGATCGAATTGATTTTTGTTATCGTTATTATCGGTATTTTGGCAGCCGTTGCCATCCCAAAGCTAGCAGCTACAAGAGATAATGCACAAGCTACAACATGTGTACACGAAGTTGGTCAACTAGTTGGAGAGATTAGTCAAATGTATACATCTGTGGGTAGTTCTGTATTTGCTGGTACTACTAATTATGATAAAACAGGTGCTAAGCTTGTTCTTGCTGATGTAACTAATATTGGTATTAGTACAGATAAAGGTCTTAAAACTGGTGCTAAGCCAACAGATATGACTTATGTTTGTGGTGGTGAAGATGTAGTTCAGGTTACAGTTGTAGCTAATGTTCTTAAAATAGTAGCTAAAGCAGCTAAAAAGAAACCAGCTGGTACTGTAGGAGAACAAGTTGTATATAAACTCTCTGGAAGTGTTCTTGGTGTAGATGGTGTCGATAAAGAAACTACTCTTTAAGAATCTCTCTTAAAGTTTACTTTGGTCAAGGGGTTTTACCTCTTGACCTTTTTTATGCAAACTCACAAACAACTCTTCCAAAAAATTAAAATCTCTACCCTTTTAGATTTAGCTTTACTTATTCCTAGCTCTTATCAAGATAATCAACTCTCTTCTTCTTTTACTATTGGTCAAAACAGTATTTTTCAAGCCAAAGTTAACTCTATAAACTCTTATAATGGTAAACTTATGGTTAAGTTTTATCTTCCAAAATTTAATCAAACACTTCAAGGTATCTTTTTTCGTGTAACTCCTTACCATTATCAGAGTTTTGCATTAGGAAATGAGCTTGTAATTGGAGGGAAGCTTGTGCTTTATAGGGATACTTATCAGATAAGTCAGCCAAAAGTTATCAAAAATGTGGGGAGTATAGTACCAAAATATAAAAGTGCCCTAAAGCAAGAACAGACAAAAGAGCTTATAAATACTTATTTGTCACTTCAGGCACTCATTGATACTGGATTATCTGTAGAAGAGTCAGAGTGTTTGATGGCTTTGCACTTTCCAAAAGATATAAAGCAGATATATGATAATGGTGTGCTTTTAGATAAAAATATAAAAATACTTAAGATGGTAGAGGCATTCAATCATCTTCAAAAACTATCAAATAAAAGAGTAGAGTATCCTGCACAAAAAGCTCTGCTAGGAGATATATCACTATTTATAGATGCCTTGCCCTTTAGATTAACTCCAGAACAAAATAGTACGATAGAGGCTATTAGAAGAGATTTATCTACAAAAGATAAGGCTAGTAAGAGAATGGTAGTTGGTGATGTGGGTTCAGGAAAAACCATGGTAATTTTGGCATCTATGATGATGGCATATCCTAGTAAAGCTATTTTGATGGCTCCTACTTCACTGTTGGCTTTGCAACTCTATGAGGAGGCTTGTAAATATTTGCCATCTTTTGTAGATATTGCTCTTGTAATGCAAAACAAAGAAGAGGGTGATTATCTAAATGCAAATTTTATTATTGGGACACATGCACTGCTCTACAAAGAGAACCTTCCAACTGCTCCCCTTGTAATGGTAGATGAACAGCACCGTTTTGGCACTAAACAGAGAGCTTTATTAGAGAGTATTGCAAGAGGTGATGGGAAGAGACATGCTCACTTTATCCAATTTTCTGCTACACCAATTCCTCGTACTCAGGCTATGATGAATAGTGCTTTAGTGGATATAAGCCTTATCACCCAAACACCTTTTGAGAAAAAAATCACCACCAAAGTAGTAGATAAAAGAGATTTTTCTCAGCTACTAGGGCATATCAAAGAGGAGATTGCCAAGAAGCACCAAGTACTTATAGTCTATCCCTTAGTAGAAGAGAGTGAGAGTATAGAGTACCAATCTCTAAGCCAAAGTAGAGAGTTTTGGGAAGAGAGGTTTGAGAACACCTTTGTAACCCATGGAAAAGATAAAAACAAAGAGAGAGTTCTTATGGAGTTTAGGAAGAGCGGGGATCTTTTGTTAGCAACAACGGTTGTAGAGGTGGGTATCTCTCTGCCTCGTTTAACGCTTATTGTTATCGTAGGGGCAGAGCGGTTAGGTTTAGCAACGCTCCATCAGCTTAGAGGGCGTGTGGGACGCTTGGGGCTAGAGAGTTGGTGCTATCTCTTTACCCATACTCCTAAGAGTAGTAGATTGAATGCTTTTACTCATACTACAAATGGATTTGATATCGCCTCTTTGGATTTGAAGTTTCGTGATGGTGGTGATATATTAGATGGTACAGTCCAGAGTGGAACAAAGTTTAGATGGCTAGATATGGGACAAGATGAAGAGATAGTAGCTATTGCACAGCAGAGAGTCTCTATTTCAAATAAAAAGTAGTACAATGATACACTATTAATTATGAGGAGAGTAGTATGGCTATAGGGGCAATGGAAGCAAAGCTTATTAAATATTTGCGTTATATGAGAAAAGTTGATGGAAGTGACTTGCATATTAAGGCTACAGCTATTGCTCGTGGTCGTGTGAAGGGTTCTTTGATTAAGTTTGGTAAGTCTGGTTTTAGTAAAGATGAGATGGATCAACTAGCTAGAGAGATTACCACGAAAGCACAGTACGAGCTACTAAAAGAGGAGATGAACCTAGACTTCACTTTTGTTATAGAAAATGAGGCAAGATACCGTGTTAATATGTTCTATCAACTTGATGGTTTGAGTGGAGTCTTTAGGATTATTCCTCTTGATATTCCTAGTATGAGCCAACTCAATCTCCCACCTGTTTTGTATGAGTTTACAAAGATGAAAAGAGGGCTTGTACTTGTAACAGGTGTCACAGGAAGTGGTAAATCAACAACTCTAGCAGCGATACTTAACGAGATTAATGAGACAAAAGAGGAGCATTTGATTACGGTTGAAGATCCTATTGAGTTTATTCATCCAGATAAAAAATGTCTTGTTAATCAGCGAGGTGTAGGACAAGATGCTATCTCTTTTGCGATGGCTCTCAAAGGGGCATTAAGAGAAGACCCTGATATTATACTTGTAGGGGAGATGCGGGACTTGGAGACTATTGAAATAGGACTCCATGCTGCAAGTACAGGTCACTTGGTATTTTCTACACTTCACTCCATTAATGCAAAAGATACTATTGATAGAATGATGGGAACATTCCCACCGCTCGAACAACCCCGTATCCGTAAAGCACTCTCTGCTACCCTAGAAGGGATTGTAGCACAAAGGCTTGTCAAGACTCTTGATGGTGGACGGGCTGCTGTTATTGAGATATATAAGAGAACTGCTAGGGTAGAACAGCTTGTAGCAGAGGCACGAGATAGTGAGATAGCCGATGCCCTAGCAGAGGGGAAAGAGGTCTATGGAACACAGACATTTGACCAAGCTCTCCTTGACCTCTATTTTGCAGATAGAATTGGAGAAGAGGTACTGATGGATAATGCCACAAGCCCAAGTGATGTCAAGCTTCAGCTAGAGTTAGCAGGGTATGCAGATGGTACAGGTGATGGTGAAGATAAAGAGCCTGATAGTTATGACTTCAAGATGGAAGAGGAAGAGGAAGAGAAGTAATTTAGAAAATATTTAGTACCTTTTGGCTATAATCGCGTCTATTTTATAATTTAAGGATCGAAATGTTAGAAGGTATCATTAGAGAGAGTATCGGAAAACGCAATGCAAAGCAGTTGAAAAGAGATGGTTATCTAATCGCTAATATTTATGCAAATGGTGTAGAGAACATCAGTGCAGCATTTAAGCGAGGTGAGTTTGCAAGAACAGTAAGAAACAAAGAGACTTTTTCTTTCCCTGTAAAACTTGGAGATACTGAATTAAATGTTGTAATCCAAGAGTATCAACTACACCCAGTTAATGGTGATGTTATCCATGTAGACCTTAGAGTTGCAGTACCTGGGCAAGTAACAAAATATCTTGTACCAGTAAAAACTAATGGAACACCAAAAGGTTTAAAAAATAAAGGTGTACTTATTATTTCTAAAAAAAGATTAACAGTAAGAGGGGCTATTGAAAATATGCCATTTAACTTTGATCTTGATGTAAGTGATCTTGACAGAGATGATAATATTCTTGTAAGAGATATTCAAGCACCTGAAAATACAGTAATAATGGATAGAGATGATGTTGCTATCTGTGGTGTGATTAAAGCAAAATAATGACTCTTTTCGTCGGTCTAGGAAATCCTGGAACTACTTACGAAAATAATCGTCACAATATTGGCTTTTTGGTGATTGATGCACTTATCAATCACTATAAAGCTAGAGATGTATCCAAAAACTCTTTTGATGGAGTACTCTACAAGTCTAATAATTTACTTTTTTTAAAACCCACAACTTATATGAATTTATCAGGTAAAAGTGTACAAGCTGTAAAAAATTTTTATAAAGTAGAGATTGATAATATCATCGTTATTCATGATGATTTAGATCTACCTTTTGGTGCGGTGCGTTTTAAAAAGGGTGGTGGTCATGGCGGTCATAATGGATTAAAATCTATAGATAGTATGATTACTAAAGAGTATACTCGTGTTCGTATGGGGATAGATAAACCTCTGCATAGATCACAAGTAGCAGATTTTGTATTAAGTGATTTTACTCAAGATCAGAGTGCTGTGCTAGATAGATGGATAGAACATGTACTCAAACCGTGTCAACTGCTTATAGAAGAACCATTAGAGAAGATAAAGTCTCGTTATAGTCTTAAAAACATAGAAGTTTTACTTCAATGAGTCTCTTTAGACCAAGACTAAGCTTTCGCTATTTAGCTAAGCATTATTTTATTAACTTTATTGCTCTTTTAATGGGTATATCTTTGGCATTCTCAATGATTGATTATTTTCAGCATTCAGAACAGTTGGAGGTCTCTTCTAACTACAAAATTTTGTATCTCTTTTATATGTGGCAAGAGGCACTTACTCTGCTCTATCCGCTTGCAATTATATTTGCAGGAATTATGACCAAAGTATATCTTATTAAAAACAGTAATATGGTTATATTACATAGTTTTGGATATACAAAAAGACAACTATTTTTACCTTTTTTTATAGTCTCAACTTCTATTTATCTACTTTTTAGCTACCTCCATACTACTGAATTTTCTTATGCCAAAGATAGAGCTACTGCAATGCTTCAGCAAGGGCTAGATACTTATGCGGTAGAAGATCTTTTTTTTATATACAAAGGAACTTTTGTTTATGCTAAAAACCTTGATCCTTTGAATAAAACTATGGAAGATTTGGTACTTTTTGAACTTATTGGAAGAGATTTAAGTTATACTATTAATGCAAAAGAGGCTCATTTTACAGGGGAAGGATGGTTGGCTAAAGATATTTCTATTCGTAGACTGATTTATGATAAACACTCTTTGCAAAGATATGAAGTAGAACATAAAGATGAGTTACTGACTCTTATAGGATATGAGCCTAAAATTATAGAATCAATACAGGAGGGAAAAGCTCTTAATATGATTGATACTTTTAGTGCATGGAAGCTTTTGGATTCTCAAAATTTAAATACTAATAAACTTCGTTCAACTATTTATTATAAGATACTCTTTCCTCTTTTTTCTATAGCACTACTTTTGATTTTATTTTTTAAAATTCCTTTTCATGCTAGGTATATGAATATAGCTTTGGTATTAGCATTCTCTTTGGGTGTGACTTTTTTGGTCTGGGGGCTTTTGTTTGCACTCAATCAGATGGGACAAAATGGTGTTTTAGCTCCTGAAATAGCAGTTGCCTTGCCTATACTTCTTCTTTGGGTCTATGCTTTGAGAATTTTCTTTGATAATAAAGAGACCATCTAGTAACTATTTCTGTATACTTTTAAGATGCTAATCATAAATCATGCAACTTTTAGGTAAAATCATCTTCAAAAAAGATGAATATTAGGAAAACATAGATGCATATAGACCTCAAAGAACTAGTAGCTAAATATAATACACCTCTCTACCTTTATGATTTTAATGCTATTACTGATAGATATATAAGTCTAAAAGAGGCTTTTGAAGGTAAAAAATCTCTTATCTCTTACGCTATTAAAGCTAACTCAAATTTAGCAGTTATTCGCCATTTGGCAAATGAAGGTGCTGGTGCAGACTGTGTAAGTATTGGTGAGGTTAATCGAGCATTAGAAGCAGGTATTAAGCCATATAAGATTATATTTTCTGGTGTTGGTAAAAAAGATGATGAGATACGAGAAGCTTTGCAAAAAGGTATCTTGATGATAAATCTAGAGAGTCAAGCAGAGATGAAAAGAGTAGAGCTTATGGCAAAAGAGCTAGATCTTGTGGCTCGTATTTCTATTCGTGTGAATCCTAATATTGATCCACAAACACACCCCTATATCTCTACAGGCTTACATGAGAATAAATTTGGGGTAGATATAGATGTGGCTAAAGGGATGTATATTTATGCTAAAAAATCTCAATATCTTACTCCTATTGGTATTCATTTTCATATAGGTTCACAACTTACTCAATTAGAACCCATTAAAGAATCGGCTATTATTGTTGCTGATTTAGTTCGCAGTTTAAAAGCTATTAAAATTGATATTAAATTTTTTGATGTTGGTGGTGGTATTGGTGTGGTGTATGATAATGAAATAACAATTACTCCTGAAGAGTATGCAAGCGTACTTTTTGAAGCAACAAAAGGCTTAGATATAACTCTTGTATGTGAACCAGGCAGATATATGTTGGCAAATGCTGGGATATTTGTTACCAAAGTACTGTATGAAAAAAGTAATGATGGAAAACGATTTGTTATTGTAGATGGTGCTATGAATGACCTGATTCGTCCAAGTTTATATAATGCATATCATAAAATAGAAGCTTTTGTAGAGCCTTCAGATGAAGAGATGGTACCAGCAGATGTGGTAGGACCTATTTGTGAAAGTGGTGATTTCTTTGGTAAAGATGTTCCACTTCCTCTTTTGGAGCATAATGATTTAATTATTGTGCATAGTGCAGGAGCGTATGGTTTTACTATGTCAAGTAATTATAATACTCGTGGTCGTAGTGCTGAGGTAGCAATATTTGATGGTAAAGATTATTTAATTAGACAACGAGAGAGTTTTGAAGATCAAATTAGATTAGAAGTAGCATGTGATACAAGTTGGCAAGAAAAAAAGTAAAAAGGAGTTACAATGGCACTCAATAAGCTTAGAGAAAATATAGACCGTATTGATGATACTCTCTTGGAGTTACTTAATGAACGAATGGAGTTTGTTCATAGTGTAGGGGAACTCAAAAATACAACAGGTGCACCTATTTATAGACCAGAAAGAGAGCAGTCTATACTCAATCGCCTAAAAGATAATAATAGAGGGAAGTTAACAGATAGTGCTATAGATGCACTATTTTTAGAACTTTTTGCTGTGGCTAGAAACCTTGAGCTTCCTGAACGAATTGCTTACTTAGGTCCAGAAGCGAGTTTTACACATCAAGCAGCAGAGAGTCGCTTTGGAGCTATGAGTTCTTATTTATCTATAGGCTCTATTAAGGGTGTGTTTCGTGAAGTTGATAGTGGCAAAGCAAGATTTGGTGTAATTCCTATAGAAAATAGCTCTAATGGAATTGTTAGTGATACTATTCATTGTTTAAGTGATTATGATTTAAAAATTATTGCAGAAGTTGTTATAGATATTCATCATGTACTAGCAACACCATGTGAAGATATTAAAACTATTAAAAGAATCTATTCAAAAGATATTGCTTTTGCACAATGTCAAAAATTTCTTGATGATTTTGGCTTAGATGAAGTAGAACATATTCCTGTAGAATCTACAGCCAAGGCAGCAAGATTAGCAAAAGAGAATAAAGGTAGTGCTGCTATCTGTTCGGATGTTGCAGCTACTATGTATAATATTCCTACTCTATTTCAAAATATTGAAGATAATGGTAATAATAGAACAAGATTTTTTATTGTAAGTAATTTTGAAAATGCACCAAGCCAAAATGATAAAACTTCTATATTGGTACAACTTCCTAATAAACCAGGAGCATTAGTTGCTTTTTTGAATGACTTTGAAGCAGTAAATATTAATTTAACTAAGATTAAATCACATATTGTAGGTGGAATCTCTACATTTTTCTTAGAGTTTGCAGGACATAAAGAGGATGAACATATCAAGAATATTTTTACAAAATATTCAGATTCAATTAAATTTTTAGGCTCTTATGTTAAAGAGGCAGATGATATATAAAAAGGAAACTAATGAAAGCTAATAAAGTATTAGACTCTATCAAAAATTATGAAGCTGGATTACCTATTGAATTGGTTGTTCGTAAGTTTGGTATAGAGGCAAAAGATGTTGTAAAGCTAGCATCTAATGAGAATCCAAAGGGTACAAGTCTTGCAGTTGCAAACGCAATTAAAGAAAATGCTTATAAAGCACACCTCTATCCTGATGATAGTATGTACGAACTGAAAGAGGCTCTTTCTTCTAAATATACTATAACTCCTTCAAATATTATTATAGGTGCAGGAAGTGACCAAGTATTAGAGTTTATCTCTCGGGCATTTTTAGATGAAGAGAGTAAAGTATTGATGAGTCAAGTTACTTTTGCTATGTATGAAATTTATGCAAAACAGATGGGTGCAACTATTATTCGTACACCTAGCTATGAGCATAAGGTAGATGAATTTATAGCATCATATAAAGAACATAAACCTAAAATAGTCTATATCTGTACACCCAATAACCCAACTGGTGATGCAATAAGTAAAGAAAATTTATTTAAGATAATCAATGCTATAGATAAAGAGACTCTTATTGTAGTAGATGGTGCATATATGGAATATGCTTCAGCTAAGGATGAGAAATACTCTATTGTTCCTCAAAATATTTTGGATGAGCCTAATGTAATCTATTTAGGAACTTTCTCTAAAGCCTATGGGCTTGGAGGAATGCGTGTAGGGTATGGTATTGCAAATAAAGCGTTAATTCAAATACTCTCCAAGCTCCGTCCACCATTTAATATTACTACACTCTCTCTACTCTCAGCCATAGAGGCATTAAAAGATGAAAGTTTTGTAGCTGATTCTATTATTTTACACCAAGAAGAGATTATAAGATATGAAGAGTTTGCAAACAGTCATAATATTGAATTTATAGATAGTTATACAAACTTTATTACTTATTTATTTGATGATAGATTTGATTCTACTGTAGTTTCAAATGCTCTTTTAGAACAAGGAGTAATTATTCGTAATTTAGCATCTTATGGGATGAATGCTATTAGAATAACTGTAGGAACAGCCAAGCAAAACAGTCGCTTCTTTGAAGTTTTTACAAATACTTCTTCACTCTAAATAAATAAGATAATAGTATGAATAGATATGAAAATATAAAATCTTGTAATATAGAGGAGCTAGAGGGAATAGCTAGTGAAATTCGTAATAAAATATTAGAAACAGTGAGTAAAAATGGTGGTCACTTAAGTTCTACTTTGGGGGCTACTGACCTTATTGTAGCCATGCATTTTGTTTTTGATGCAAAAAAAGACCCTTTTATTTTTGATGTAAGTCATCAGGCGTATGCTCATAAACTCTTAACAGATAGATGGGATAGGTTTGATACTCTGCGTCAATTTGGAGGGATAAGTGGTTATACTAAGCCTAGTGAGTCATCGTATGATTACTACTGTTCAGGGCATAGCTCAACCTCTATATCGTTAGCCATGGGTGCAGCAAAAGCTATTAAACTCAAAGGTGAAGAGAGAATCCCCGTAGCATTTATTGGTGATGGAAGCATGAGTGCAGGAATGGTCTATGAAGCACTCAATGAGATGGGTGATAGTAAGTATCCTGCTGTTATTATACTCAATGATAACGAAATGAGTATAGCCAAGCCTATAGGAGCTGTGAGTAAATATCTTTCACAAAGTATGGCAAGTCCTTTTTTTCAAAAGATGAAAAGAGGCACAGCTCACCTATTAGAACACCTTCCTGAAGGTGCTACCTATATGGCAAAACGATTTGAAGAGTCCTTAATGCTTATTACTCCTGGGCTACTTTTTGAGGAGTTAGGACTAGAGTATATAGGTCCTGTAAATGGACATAATATTGAAGACCTTATTGAGACCCTAGAGATAGCCAAAAACCTTGGTCGCCCTGTGATTATACATACTCAAACAACCAAAGGTAAAGGGTACGAGATAGCAGAAGGGACAAAGGAGCATTGGCATGGTGTAAGTGCTTTTGATTTAGAGACAGGAAAAAGTAATAAAAAGAGTAGCTCAAAACCTGCTACAACTATCTTTAGTGAAACCATGATTGATTTAGCAGATAGTGATGATAAGGTAGTGGGTGTTACTGCTGCTATGCCAAGTGGTACAGGAATGAGTGCAGTGATGGAGAAGTATCCTGATAGATTTTGGGATGTAGCCATAGCAGAACAACATGCCGTAACCTCTATGGGTGCATTAGCAAAAGAGGGCTTTAAACCATTTTGTGCCATCTACTCTACCTTTTTGCAAAGAGGCTATGATCAGGTAATTCATGATGTGGCACTTATGGATTTGGGTGTAACTTTTGCAATAGATAGAGCAGGAATAGTAGGAGAAGATGGAGAGACACATCAAGGTATTTTTGATATATCATTTTTAAGAGCTATTCCTAATATGACACTTTTAGCCCCATATAATGAAAATAGTATGAAAGAGGCTATGGAGTTTGCAAAAGAGTATTCGCATCCTTGTGCTTTGCGTTATCCTCGTGGAGCATTTACCGCCCCTGATAGCAAAGTACCAGCATACACTCTAGGAGAGGCTCATCTTCTCCAAGAGGGCAAAGAGATACTCTTTATAGGCTATGGAGATGGTGTAGGCAAAGCCATAGAGACAGCCAAACTTATAGACCAAGAGATAGCCATCTTAGATTTGCGTTTTGTGAAGCCATTAGATGAAGAGAAACTAAAAGAACTCTCTTTAACTTATACACAATGGTTTGTCTTTAGTGATAGTGCAAAAATGGGTGGAGTAGCCTCTGCTCTCTTAGAATTTGTAAGTGAAAATAGGATACAAGGTATAGATATAACATCATTTGAGTATGAAGATAACTTTATTACACATGGAAATACAACTTTAGTGGAGGAGTCTTTAAATAGACTGCCAGAGCAGTTGGCTCAAAGAGTGACACAAAGGATATAGATGATTACAAAATTTGGTTGTAAAAATATCAAAGCTATTCAAGAGTTTGATAGTATAGAGATAAAACCAATTACTATAATAATGGGTGAAAATTCTAGCGGTAAGTCATCAATGCTTCAAGGATTATCTCTTTTAAATGTAAGTAAAACTTTTGGTAATAATATTCAGAGAATAAAATATAATAATCCTTTTTCTGAATTAGGAGATAATAATAGTTTTAAAGATAAGGGTGATGAGGTTATATTTTCTTTTGAGGTTACAGAAAATAATACTAAACTAACTTTAACTTATATTGATGATAAAACAGATAATGAATATGGAATATTAAAAAGAATAGATATAGATAATCAAGATATGAAACTTTATCTTGAACTTCAAAATGAAGAGTCTTTAGAATATAAAGTAAACATAGAAGAGATATTTAATAATGACAAAGCGATATATCAGTATTTAACTAATTCAGCTGATAAATTTAAAATAATTACAAATTTAAAAATGATGACAAGAGTTTTATTATCAGGAGAGAATACTTCAGTTGAAAAAGAGCTTGTTAATAGATTTAACGAGATACAAGAAACAATTAAATTTATATTAAAGCCTTTAGATGTTTTAGTAGAAAATCTTACTTCTATTAGACATATTGGAATGATTGAAAAACAAAATGCAAGTTATGATTATAATCTTGATTATATAGGATATTTTGGAGAGAAGTATAAAGATAGAGCATTAAATTTATATGATACAAAATTTTTAGAAGAGTCAATTAGTCATATTTTTGATTATAATTTGATAGTAGATAAATCAAAACAAGAACTTTTTTTAAAACTTGATAAGAAAGAGTTACAGTTGAAAATGTTTGGAAGTTCTATTAGTTCTACGATACCAATACTTACACAATTTGCATTGAACCGTGAAAAACAAAATATAGATAAATATAGACTTACAATTATTGAGGAACCTGAACTTAATCTTCACCCTCAATCACAAGCAAGATTTATGGAAGCACTTTTTGCTAAAGATAGACCAAAAAATAATTTTACAATTATTGAAACACATAGTGACCATATTCTTAATAAACTAAGATTTTTAATTTCTAATAAGGATATTAAAGCAGAAGATGTAGTTGTTTATTATAAAAAGAAAAATAGTAAATTTAAAAAAATAGAAATTAATTCTTGTGGAGAATTTAAAACACCATTTCCAAAGGGTTTTTATGATGCAACACTAGAAGATATTTATTCTTTAGGAAATGATTGTTAGATGTTGGCTCTTCATTGTGACTTAATATCTGAATATATTGCTTTTCAAAGAGGACAAATAAATAAGTACGATAAAGAGACGATACGAAAGCTTTTTAAATATTTACAACCCTTTAAAATGTCAGTGACTCAAAAAGAACATATAGGCTTAAGTGATGAACTTATTAAGTCTTTAGTAGATGGAGGATTTGTAAAAATTCGTAGGTTTGTCAATGAAAAGGAACTAATAGAAAGTACAAAATTGAAAATAATGCTTACAAAAGATAGTAAGGATGGAACTTATCCTTACCCTTACATCAATATTTTAAATGATGAGGTTGATGTTAGTTTTACGGCTACTTATAAAAGTGGAGATGATAGAGATAAAGCAATAGAGCATATTAGGGCTTTATTAGTAGATGCCAATGAGATAAGTATTTATGATAGATATTTATCTAAAATAAACTATAGCAGTAATAGTTGGGATACTAATAAACTATTACTATTGAATATTTTACCTAGAAAAGCAGTTGACATTAATATCTATTGTCAAGACGATTGGAATATAAATAGAGAGAATGATTTACTCTCGATTTACTCTGAGTGGAGTATTAATAGAGAAGAGTGGGGTAGAAATATTCATGATAGATATATAGAAACAGATAAAGTCATTATTTTATTGAGTAGTGGATTGATTAATTTAGCATCTATAAGTAAAGACTTCACTTATATTATAAAAGTTAAATAACCTTAAAAAAGTATCTTTTGCTTTAAGTGAAAAGATACTTCTTTAAGTTTAGTGACAGTAAACAAAAAATACTTTCAAGGAATTAAAAATGTCAAAAGAGTATATTTTTACTAGTGAGTCTGTAACAGAAGGGCATCCTGATAAGATGGCAGATCAAATATCTGACGCGATACTTGATTATATTATAGCCAATGATAAAAATGCACGCGTAGCATGTGAGACAATGTTAAGTAATGGTTTCTGTGTAATTGCAGGAGAGCTTAAAACTCATACTTATGCACCAATGCAAGATATAGCAAGAGAAGTTGTGCGTGAGATAGGCTATACTGACGCAGCTTATGGATTTGATTATCGTAGTGCAGGAATCTTAAATGGTGTAGGTGAACAGAGTCCTGATATTAATCAAGGGGTAGATAAAAGTTGTGGAGAGATAGGTGCAGGGGATCAAGGGTTGATGTTTGGCTATGCTTGTCAAGAGACTCCTGAGCTTATGCCTTTGCCTATTTCATTAGCTCATAAGATTACAGCAAAACTAGCAGAGGTTAGAAAAAATGGTACAGTTCCTTTTTTGCGTCCTGATGGAAAAGCACAAGTAAGTGTAAAATATGTAGATGATAAGCCAGTAGCTATTGATACTATTGTTGTCTCTACACAACACCATGATAATGTTGCATTAGAGGTGGTTCAAGATGCAGTACTGAATGAAGTTATAAAAGCTGTTATTCCTGCGGAGCTTATGTCTGATGATATTATTTATCATATTAATCCTACAGGGCGATTTGTTATTGGTGGACCTCAAGGAGATGCAGGACTTACAGGAAGAAAGATTATTGTTGATACTTATGGTGGCTCTTGCCCACATGGTGGGGGTGCTTTTTCTGGAAAAGATCCAACCAAGGTAGATAGAAGTGCTGCGTATGCAGCAAGACATGTAGCTAAAAATCTTGTAGCATCAGGAGCATGTCAAAAAGCCACTATACAAATAGCCTATGCTATTGGTGTTGCTGCTCCTGTATCTATTTATGTAGATACACATGGCACATCAACTGTAGATGAAAATAAAATTACAACATGTATAGAGGCTCTTTTTGATCTTACTCCAAAAGGAATTATTGATTCTTTGGATCTTTTGCGTCCAATATATCGTAAAACAGCTGCGTATGGTCATTTTGGTAGAGAAGAAGATGAGTTTAGTTGGGAAAAATTAGACCGTGTAGATGAGATTAAGAGCTATCTGGGAATATAAATCTCATCGTTAAAGAATATTTTACATAAGTTTAGATATAGTTTTGAGAACTTTGATTTTAAGGAGAAAAAATGGCAGTAATTATTACAGATACTTGTATTAACTGTGCGGCATGTATTGATGAATGTCCAGTAGAAGCAATTGTTGATGAGGACGATAACCCAACAGGTGAAGAGATTTATTATGTGTATGCTGATAAATGTGTTGAGTGTGTGAGTTATCACGATGTTCCTGCATGTGCAGAAGCATGTCCTACTGAAGGATGTATTGTATGGGGTGATACTGTAGATGGTATGCCATCAATGGAAAATAGAGGCGAAAAAGATAGCGCAGTTATCGAAGAGTAAGCCTTTTAGTTATCAGGTTCTTACCTGATAACGACTCTTATATCTATTCTTCCACCACTTCTTCAATTTTTTCTACTGTAATTACTATATCTGTATAATGATATAAAACTCTTCCTGTAGTAGTTGTCATAGTCAGCGTAATAGGATAATCATTTGTACCTACATCACTTTCAAGTGTAATTAAAAGCCTTTGTGGCACTCCATCATTTGTAATTTTGACTGTTACTGTATCTTCTGTAGTTTGTTCAGGATAACTCACTAATTCAATTACTGCATTTCCAAATTTAGTAATTCTTGAGGATTCATCTGATAATTCTGCAATTAGCTCTAATGCTGATGTCTTACCGTTACTATCGAGATTATCTAGTATCTCTTGGGATTTTGTATAGCTAAGTTCAGAACTTAAAAAGGCACTCATAACTTCATTTCGTGTATCAATAAAGCTTTTATCACTAGATTGAGCTCCATCTATAATAGCCAAAATAAATGCACCTCTTGTAACTCTATTCGCATCTAATTCTTCCTCCCAATAGAGTAATCCTGAAGTATCAGGAAGTCGTTGTAAAAAATTTTCATAGACCTTTTCAATAAAGAGTGCTGTAGTATCTCGTGAAGGATATGCTAGTTGTGTCTCTCTTTGGTCAAAAAAGCTTTGAGATATCTCTTCTATAGTTAATGATGTATTCTCCCAATACTCTAGCCCATCAGTATCAGGGAAACGATCAAAAGTAGCAAGATATAAAGAGGCAATACTTGCAGCACGAGTTGTTTGGGCTAATAAGTTTGCGGGCATAGCTAAAAGTAGAAGCATACTTACTATTAATATACCTTTGATATATTTCATTTTTTATCCTTTGTAAATTAGTTATAGTTACTTTAACGCTCTTTTACTTTACAGTAGCTTATAATTTGATCTTGATATACTTCCTATAATTCACCTTTAAGCCTAGTTGCTTTATAATGTCGTTATTACTACAATGATAATAGGTCACACTCTATTATCTATATCCCCCAATGATTTATTTCATACTCAACAAGAGGAATTATGAGCGAAAACAAAAAGTCTAACGGTAAACCTAATGCCAATAGAAAAAACAATAGAACACATGTACCTGTAGATGGTTACAAAATAGAATCTCTACAGGAAAAGCCTTTAACTCAACTTGTCGATATTGCAAAAGAGGTAAAAGTTGAAAACCCAAATGAGTTTCAACGAAAAGATTTAATTTTTGAAATACTAAAAGCACAAGTAAGTCAAGGTGGTTTTATTCTTTACACAGGTATTTTAGAGGTTATGAATGATGGGTACGGTTTCTTGCGTTCGAGTGATGGTAACTTTGCAAATTCAGGAAATGACACTTATGTTAGTTCTACACAAATCAAAAGATTTGCACTTCGTAACGGAGATATAGTTACAGGTCAAGTAAGACAACCTAAAGACCAAGAGAAGTATTATGCACTTTTGAAGATAGAGGCTATTAACTACCTTCCACCTGATAAGTCAAAACAAAGACCACTCTTTGATAATCTTACGCCTTTGTACGCAAATGATAAATTGAAGCTAGAATATAGTCCTATGAAGCTAACAGGACGAATTCTTGATCTCTTTACTCCTATTGGAAAAGGGCAGAGAGCTTTGGTTGTTGCCCCTCCTAGAACAGGTAAAACAGAGCTTCTCAAAGAGTTAGCTCATGGAATTTCTCATAATAATCCAGATGCATCTCTTATGGTTCTTTTGGTTGATGAGAGACCAGAAGAGGTTACTGATATGCAACGGTCTGTTAAAGGAGAGGTCTATAGCTCCACATTTGACCTTCCTGCACAAAATCATGTTCGTACAGCAGAGATGGTAATAGAAAAAGCAAAAAGACGCGTAGAGTTAGGAAAAGATGTGATTATTTTACTCGATTCTATAACGCGTTTGGCTCGTGCATATAATACTGTGACACCAAGTTCTGGTAAAGTATTATCTGGTGGTGTGGATGCAAATGCTCTGCATAAACCAAAAAGATTCTTTGGTGCAGCTAGAAATATTGAAGAGGGTGGAAGCCTTACTATTATTGCTACAGCACTTATTGAGACAGGTAGTAAGATGGATGAGGTTATCTTTGAAGAGTTTAAAGGTACAGGAAACTCTGAAGTGGTACTCAATAGACATGTCTCTGAGCGTCGTATCTATCCTGCTATTGATGTCACCAAGTCAGGGACTAGAAAAGAGGAGTTATTAAGCGAACCAGATCTTTTACAAAAAGTTTGGGCATTGCGTAATGCTATGCAGAATATGGAAGAGGTAGAGGGGCTAAAATTCCTCTTTTCTAAGATGCTGAAAACAAAAACTAATGAAGAGTTTCTCTCTATTATGAATCAAGGGGCATAAGCTCTTTTATGAAGATAGGTGTTTTTGATTCAGGAGCTGGTGGGCTAAGTGTAGTCAAATCTTTGCTAGAGCATCAACTCTTTGATGAGATTATCTATTATGGGGACACAGCTCGTGTTCCTTATGGTACAAAAGATAAAAATACAATTATTCGTTACTCCCTAGAAGCATTAGAGTTTTTTAATAACTTTGATATAGACCTCCTTATTACTGCGTGTAATACTGTAAGTGCCTATGCTCTTAAAGAGATGCGAGAGGTGAGTAGATATGATATTATAGGTGTAATAGAGCCAGGAATAATGGCTTTAGAGAATAAACTTCAAGATAAAAACTCTTCTATACTTATAACTGCTACTCGTGCCACAATTGCCTCTAGGCGGTATCAAAATGAACTTCAAGCTAAAGGTTATAGAGATATTACTGCTATTCAGACGGGTCTTTTTGTGCCAATAGTTGAAGAGGGTATATTTGATGGAGCTATCTTAGAAGAAGTCATGAAGCATTATTTTAAGAATTTGGATAAACCCTCGGCAATTATTTTGGGCTGTACACATTTTCCTCTTATTAGCAAAGCTATCAGTAGCTATTTTGATAATAAACCACTTCTTATCCACTCTGGTGAGGCAATTGTAGAGTATTTAGAACAAAAATATGGAGTGACCCAAAAAGAGTCCAAAAATAATTTAAAGATTTTTGCATCTGATAATGTGGAAGGTTTACGCTTTATTGCAAAAGAGTGGCTCAATACTTCAAGCTCTTAGGAAAATTATACTATCATTTAGGTATATATATATTTATAATATTATACTATGAGGAGTTATAATGAAGAATCTACAACAAACAGTACTATTTTTTCTTCTTTCAATCTTTGCTTTAGCACAAAATAATATTACAGAACAAAAAAGCTCTGTAACTATAGAAGTAGATGGAAAAGAGCATATTATTAAACGAGTAGAAGGGAAAGAAGTTTATCTTACAAATGAGTTTAGTTTGACTTCTAGACCCTCTCCACCATTTTATATTCAACCATTTAAAGTCTCAAAAGGCGTAGATACTTATGGTGAATTAGAGGTTATTAATTTTCTTGAAAATAAAGAAGGTGTTTTTATTGATGCAAGACTTAAGAGTTGGTTTGAAAAGAGTAATATAGCAGGTTCTGTTAATATACCTTTTAAAATTTTTCTAAGTGATAATGATAAGCGAGATAATATCTTGATTAAGTTTGGTGCAAAGAAAAAAAAGGGTGTTTGGGATTTTAGTAAAGTTAAAAGTATTTTACTTTATTGTAATGGTGCTTGGTGTGGTCAATCACCAGCAGCAATAAAAGCACTTATTGATATTGGATTTCCTGAAAAAAAGATGAAATATTATCGAGGTGGTATTCAGTCTTGGCAACTTGTTGGATTTACTGTTAATGTACCAAAGAAGGAGGCAACAAAATGAAATTAATTCTTAGTATAGCTCTATTATTTTCAATTCTAAGTGCAGGAAAATATGATAAAGTTAAAATTACCGAAGATATGTCTTATGTTTTTGTCTATCATAAAGGGCATGCCATAAAAATACACCGTATACAAGATATACAAAATCATCTTACAGGTACTTATGCCAAAATATCATATCCTTGTCCTGGAATGTGTATTCAACCCATCTCATTCAATGACAAAATAGAAACCATTGGTGAGGTTGAGGTAGTAAAATTTATTAAAAATCAAGTAAATAATAAGAAAGGTGTAGTTATAGATGCTAGACCAAAAAAACTTTATAATCAAGGAACTATACCTTCTTCTATAAACATACCTTTTTCACTCTCTAAAAATACAAAAGCTATGGATAATATTTTAACTGTTTTGGGTGTAACAAATAATTCTAATGGCACACTTAATATAGAAAAAGCTATTGAGATAGTAGTATATTGTAATGGACCTTGGTGTTCAAAATCAAAACAGCTTATTACTGCGTTACTCAAAAAAGGTTATCCTGCTGATAAAATACAATATTATCGAGGTGGATTTCAGATGTGGAAAAGTCTAGGACTAACCACAGTAAAGACAAAGTGAGGAGATAGAAAATGAGACAGAATAGACCAGCTTTTGCTTTTAAGATAGCAGTATCAGTAATAATTCTTCTTGGGATCATTATTGTGGCATTAATTTTTATGCTTAATACTATTAGTAATGGGGATAATCCTTATATGGTAGCTCAGCCAGCACCTTCATTGGAAGAGAGTACAGAAGTAGCAGGTAAAACAACAAGTGATTATCTTAATATTTTAGAAAATTATAAAGAGGTTGAGATGGAAGAGTTCTCACAAGACCAAGCAAAAAAAGAGAATAGTGCAAGTCTTGTAAGTCAAAAATCTGAAGCAAGTAAAAATGCTATTTCTACTCGTATAGATACAATTGTATCTAAAGCACTAAAAGAGTAGGTTATCGTAACCCTACAGCATCTTTGACTGTGAGCATCTTCTCTTGGGTGATAGTTTTGGCTCTTTTTGCACCAGTTGCCAAAATATCTTCTACTTCATCCAAATTATCTAGGTAGTAGGCTCTCTTTTCTCTAGCCTCTCCTAGCTCTTCCCAAATAAGTTCTTTAAGATATTTTTTGAAATGTCCATACCCCTCTTTGCCACTTTTGTAACGCTCTTGGAGTTCTATTTTTTGCGTATCATCCAAAAAGAGTGAGGCAAGAGCATAGATATTACATCCATCATACTCTAATGGTTCTCCAAGAGGGGTAGATGAGCTAATAATCTTATTGCATCTCTTTTGGAGAGGCTTCTCATCCATAAAGAGTTCTATAGTATTCCCATAACTCTTACTCATCTTCTCTCCATCAATCCCTGGAATAGTTGCTACCTCTTCTGCTACTACATATTCTGGTAGAGTAAATATCTCTCCATATTCATTATTAAACTTAATGGCAATATCGCGAGTCATCTCAATATGTTGTATTTGGTCTTTTCCTACAGGAACTTTTTGTGTATCAAGTATAAGAATATCTGCTGCCATTAGTACAGGATACGAGAAGAGTGCATGGTTTGCATTAATCCCCTTAGCCACTTTATCTTTGTAACTATGTGCTCTTTCCAAAAGACCCATAGGTGTGAATTTAGAGAGAATCCAATAAAGCTCTAGTACCTCAGGCATATCACTCTGTATCCAAAATGTAGTTTTATTGGGGTCAATACCTACCGAAAGGTAATCTATAGCTGCATCAAGAGTATACTGATGCAATGTTTTAGCATCTTTGGAGGTAGTCAAAGAGTGGTAGTTTGCAATAAAAGTAAAAAGTTCATTCTCTTCTTGAAGTTCAATCATAGGCTTCATAGCCCCAAAATAGTTTCCTATATGAAGCTTTCCTGAAGCCTGTATTCCTGTAAGTACACGCATAATATAATCCTGATAATATTTTTTGTGATTATATCAAGTTATGGTTATACTTTTCGACTTTTTCTCAAAAATAACTTAAGGGATTTTTGAGCTTTGTAATCCATATTATAATAAATATGCTCCAAATACCATACTAACTCTTTGGGTGTTATCCCTTTGGCTTTTGCCTCTTTTTTGAGAATAGTTTGTGGTATAGATATTTTTCGTTTGCTAAATTCTTTGGCAAGTTTTTCTACTTTGTTATCATAACGATTATAACAGAGTCTGGCAAATACAAAAGGAAGAGTTGTTTCTTCTTTCCATCTAAGGGCAAGGTCAGTGGCTTCATTTCCTGCAAGATAATAACGCAATGCTTTATCTCCTATAAGTACTTTACCTTGGAGATGAAGTACTTTAGCTAATACATTAGAAGACGCAGAGTCTGTATCTATTTGGTCTTCACCTTGAATCACAAAAACACTTCGCACAGCACCATTAGCAATAATCCCTAAATTAGTACACTTACACTGAGCAGAAGTAACACTAGAGATAAAAGCTACATTAACCTTTCTATTATGAAAAGCTTTATTAATTTTGCTTGGTACATTGCGTCGATAATGGAGTGATTGTTTTGTTTGGCTAGGAAGAGATTTTTTCAAAAAGAGTTGAAAGGGAAGAAGATTAAGATAGCTTATAGAACCAAAAATCACGATGATCCTTTTTTTAAAAAGATTATAACCAAAAGTAAGCGTGAATATAGAGATGTATGTTTATAATATTTTAAAATCCAAATAAAGAGTGGCAGATGGTAAAAGTAGAATTTTTAGGTCCTATAGATAAAGCACCAATAGAGA
The DNA here is from genome assembly GCA_016744805.1 of Sulfurovaceae bacterium. Taxonomy (GTDB): domain Bacteria; phylum Campylobacterota; class Campylobacteria; order Campylobacterales; family Sulfurovaceae; genus SZUA-451. The sequence goes on along the minus strand of JADGDQ010000006.1, from coordinate 21,226 downwards.
TAGAAGCAAAATCATTAAGAGAAGTATCTCAAAAGCTTAAAGAGGATCTCTCTTTGGTCGATTGGCTTGATAAGTGTGCAGTAGCTCATAATGATACAATGGTAAACAGTCTTGATATAGCTTTGCAAGATGGTGATAGAATTTCTATATTACCGCCTGTTTGTGGAGGATAGAGGATGGAATTACATAAAGGTTCACTCGATACCAAAGAGATATTTTCTCGTTGGCTAGATGAAGAGAGTAGCTCTAATTATGGGGCATATATTCCATTTGTAGGAACTATTCGTGCAGAAGATGGTATAGAAGCACTGAGTTTTGATATTTATGAGCCTATTTTGGAAAAATGGTTTATTGCATGGCAAGAGAGAGCCAAAGAGAGAGGAGCTATTGTCAAGATGGCTCACTCTTTAGGGGATGTTCCTATCCATACCTCTTCTTATGTTTCTGCTGTTTTCTCTCCAAAGCGACGAGTAGCTTTGGAGTTGATAGATGAGTTTGTCGAAGACTTTAAAGCCAATGCACCCATTTGGAAATATGATGTCATAGATGGCAAAAGAGTCTATGCCCAAGATCGAAGCACGGCAATGGATGGAGCTGGATTATTATCATAGTTTAGTAAAATAGAAGCTATTTTGATACAAATCAGTTATTTAATTAAATTTTTTTGATAAAGTATTAATATCTTAATATTATTTTTATTAATATAATTAAATACTTTATAAAGGATATATAAAATAATGAATGAAAATCTATTAGATAAAGAAATCTCTATTAGTTCACGAGATATATTAGTAACTAGAACTGACCATGCTGGTGTTATTAATTATGGCAATGATGTATTTTTACGAATATCAGGATATTCTTCTACTGAGACTATAGGACAAAATCATAATTTTATCAGACATCCTGATATGCCTAAAGTTATTTTTTACCTAATGTGGAAAAGTATTAAAAAAAGAAAAAATATTTCTGCTATTGTAAAGAATCGTGCAAAAGATGGAAGTTATTATTGGGTAATTACAGATTTTAAGACCCAAGAAGATTATTCAGGATCTATAAAAGAGCATATTGCTTATAGACGAGCAGTTTCAAAAAGTGCTTTAGAGGTGATTGAACCACTCTATAAAATCCTTCTCAAAATAGAAAAAGAGAATGGCATGAGTGCTTCTATTATTTATCTTAATCGTTATCTTGAAGAACGAGAATTAGATTATAATACTTTTATTGCCCAACTTAACAAGAAGATTCCATTAAGTGAAATATGGAGTAACAAAATTAAAAGTCTGTTTTCCTAACGCTACTCTTAACATAAATTATACTAGAATACGGCTCATATTTTATAATTATTGGAGTCGTTAATGGTACAAATTCTTCTGCTTAATACTAATGTGGTAATCTTTGAATTACTCTCTTTAGGATTAGAAGATACAAAGAGTAAGCTTATAGAGATAGTATCTAAACAATCTCTACCACAAGATTTTTATGATATTGTATTTATAGATGATTCGTATGGTACTACAGATGATATTCAACTGATCCTAGATCAATTAAATGTAGAAAAAAAAATACTATTAAGTACTGTATCAAAGAGTGATATTAAGGGTTTAACACAAATAATTACAAAGCCTTTTCTTCCCACAGATATAGCTACTATAGTAAAAGAGAGTTCTTCTGTAAGAGACCTAGATAAGAGAAGTTCAGTTCTTGATTTAGAAGAGATACAGACAATTAAAGAACTTTTAGATGAGGAAGCAAGTGAATCTATAGATAATACAGTTGTTTATAGTCCAAAAAAAAGTAAAAAACAAAAGAGAAAAAAAACAAAAGAGATAGATAGTTTAGTAGAAAAAATACTTTCTATGAAAACAAAAAAAATAAAACAGATATTAGAGGGAGCAGATATTACTATATCAATAAAGTTCCCAAAAGGAGAATAGAATGGTAGGAGCAGTATTGGTACTTTCGGGACCTAGTGGTGCAGGAAAGAGTACAATTATTTCTGAAGCATCAGCAGATATTGGAGAGTATTATTTTTCTATTTCTACTACTACTCGTTTACCTAGAGAAGGAGAAGTTCATGGAAAAGATTACTACTTTGTAAGTAAAGAAGAGTTTGAAGAGGGGATTAAATCAGGTACATTTTTGGAGTATGCAAAAGTGCATGATAACTATTATGGTACATCCTTAGAGCCTGTACATGATGCTTTGTCTCTTGGTAAATTAGTGATTTTTGATATTGATATTCAAGGTCATAGATTAGTGCGTGCAAAGTTAGGTGATATCACAACTTCGGCATTTATTACTCCACCAACACTTATAGAATTAGAAACAAGACTTCGTAATCGTTTGAGTGATAATGAAGAGGTGATACAAAGAAGACTAGAAAATGCCAAGAGTGAAATTTTGGCAGTTGGTGAATATGATTTTGCTATTATTAATGATCATATTTCTAGGGCTGCACGAGAATTTAGTATTGTGGCAAATGCTGCACGGCTTAAACATAGTCAAATAGATGAAGCTACATTTATCAAGAATTGGTTAGCAAGTGAGTAATTTGATAGCTTGTCTTAAAAATTTTAAAGTATAATTAACAAAATTTTACAAATAGCCTTAATGAAATAGGTAATAAAGGATTGACATGGGTATGCCAAGTATGCCAGAATTATTGATAATTTTAGCAATTGTAGTTCTTCTTTTTGGAGCTAAAAAAATTCCAGATTTAGCCAAAGGTGTTGGTAAAGGAATCAAAGACTTTAAAAAAGCTGTCAAAGATGATGAAATTGCTGATGCAAAACCAGAAATTGAAACTCAAACAGAGACAAAAGCAGAAACAAAAGTTGCTAAAGCAACAGAGACTACTCCAACAAACGAAAAAGCGTAATACTTTGACTGCTTTGAGGCAGTCACCTATCTTCACCTTGCTATATCTAGCAATTTTTTAAACCCTACTTAATGGATATTATCAATGAAACTAAAAGAACATATAAATACTCTTATTGCACAAGCCCTCAAACAAGCCTCTATCACGGTAGATAAAGTCTCTGTTACAGAAGCTACAAAACCTGAATTTGGAGACTACCAATTTAATGGAATTATGCCTCTTGCCAAAACACTGCGACGAAATCCTAGAGAGATAGCAGAGGATGTTGTGGCTCTTATAGATACCACTGATGCCATTAGCAAAGTAGAAGTTGCAGGGCCTGGGTTTATTAATATTTGGCTCAATCCTTTATGGGTAGCCAAAAGAGTAGAAGAGATGCTTCAAGGAGAGAGAGTAGGTGTAGAAATTAGCACAAATCCCCAAGAAGTCATTGTAGACTACTCTGGACCTAATATGGCAAAAGAGATGCATGTAGGGCATCTTCGTTCTACTATTATTGGTGATACTTTAGCAAATCTATTTAGCTTTTTGGGTGATAGTGTTGTGCGTCAAAACCATATTGGAGATTGGGGTACACAGTTTGGAATGCTTATAGCCTATCTTGAAGAACAGAGTGTCAATAGTATGGAAAATCTCAAAGACCTAGAAGAGTTCTATAAAAGTGCCAAAAAAAGATTTGACGAGAGTGAAGAGTTTGCATTGAAGGCTAGAGATTATGTGGTCAAAATACAGAGTGGTGATGCTCATTGTCTAAGACTCTGGCAAAACTTTATAGATATATCTTTGCAACACTGTGAAGAGGTTTATGAGAAGTTAAGTGTAAAACTTACTAGAGATGATGTACGAGCAGAGAGCTTTTATAACAAGAGACTCCCACAAGTTGTAAGCAAACTCCAAGAGAGTGGTGCATTGCAAGTGAGTAAAGGGGCTAAGTGTGTATTCCTAGAAGGGCAAGAGACTCCTGTAATTGTTCAAAAAGGTGATGGTGGCTACCTCTATGCTACTACAGACCTTGCTTCCTTATGGTACCGTAGTGAAGTATTGGATGCCAATAGAGTTGTGTATGTAGTAGATGCTAGACAGGCCGAACATTTCAAACAAGTATTCCGTATCTCCAAAGAAAATGGCTTAGTCAAAGAGTCTACCAACCTAGAGCATATAGCTTTTGGTACAATGATGGACAAAGGGGGCAAACCCTTTAAAACACGAGATGGTGGAACTGTAAAACTTATTAATCTTCTTGATGAGGCTGTTATACGAGCCAAAAAATCTATTAGAGAACCACAAAATCATTCAGAAGAAGAACTCAATACTTTGGCTAAAACTATAGGTATTGGTGCAATCAAATATGCAGACCTCTCTATTAATCGTGAATCTAACTATATTTTTGATTGGGATAAGATGCTAAGCCTAGAGGGAAATACATCTTTGTATCAGCAGTATGCTTATGCTAGGATTATGAGTATTTTTAGAAAATATGACGGTGAGATAGGAAGTGAAATTATTATTGCTACACCTATAGAACATACTCTAAGCATAGCACTTTTACGATTTGAGGATATACTGCTTAGAGCATCCAAAGATGCCTCACCCCATCAAATCACAACATATCTCTATGAAGTAGCTACACTATTTATGCGTTTTTACGAACAAAATCCTATTCTCAAAGAGGAGATTGATGAGCCAACAAAACAGAGCCGTTTAGCTCTTGCTCTTCTCACCTCCAAAGTTATAAAACAAGGGTTAGATATATTAGGAATAGAAGTTGTAGATAGAATATAGAGCTACTAAGTAGCTCTTTTGTAGTGAGGATTTATCTTTAGAAGAATTAAATCTGCTACAACATTGCCAAGAAGTGTCAAAAATGCCCCTATAATCATAATCCCCATAATCACAGGATAATCTCTGCTCAATGCACTCTGATAAAAGAGCAATCCCATACCATCAATAGAAAATATCTGCTCTAATATCACACTCCCACCCAAAAGTGCAGGTAGAGAGAGTCCTAAGATAGTAATAATAAAAGGTTTAAGATTAGGATAGATATAGACTTTTTTAAGTGTTTTTTGTGAAGCTCCTTGGGCTTTGGCAAAGAATATATAATCACTTTTTAAAATATCTAGTGTAAGTGAGCGAACATAAAGCAAAAGAGACCCAAACCCCACAAAAATCATAACAGAGATAGGAAGTATCAAGTGATATGCCATATCAAGCAGATGTGCAAAACCCTCTTTTGGTTCAAACCCCTCCACACCACTAATAGGAAACCAAGAGAGCTTCAGAGCAAAAAAGAGTATCAAGAGTATAGCTAGATAAAAAGATGGCATAGAGTAGCTCAAAAGTGCTAATTGCTTGAACCCATTATCATATTTTCCCCCTCGCAAAGCACTCTGCACACCAAATCTAATAGCAATAAAAAATATAACTATCATAGCTATAAAGTTCATAAGTAGTGTAATACCTATACGAGACCCAATCTCATCTATCACCCTACCCCCACTAGCAAAAGAGAGACCAAAATCAAGCTGTAGCAGAGCTTTGAGCCAAATAAAATACTGCACAACAAGAGGTTTATCAAGCCCATACACTGCTTTGAGATGTGCTATAGATTCAGGAGTAATATTAGGGTTTAATCCACCTGATGCAAAAAAACTATTAGGAGCTATATGAATCATAGAAAATGAGATAATAGATATAAGTAGTAGCATAATAAGAATATAAGCAAACTTTTTAAGAATAAGTAATAACATAGCAAGATTATAGCACAAATACTATAGGGGATAAATTATGAAGAATATTAGCGAAGAAAAATTATATTACATCATGGTATTTTTACTCGTCTTAATGGTTGTTTTGGGTATGATTTTTGATACAGATTATAGTTAAAGGCTAAAAGTGTCTAATAAAAAAAATTTATTTGAAATGGGTGCAAACTTTGATGATGCATGGAGTGCAGACAACAAAACCAAACCCAAAAAAAAAGAGAATAACGAGATAAAATTACCCAACAAACACCAACTACACTTTGCAAAAGAGAAACGAAGAGGCAAAGTAGTAACTATTGTAAAACCCTTTTATTTAGATAAAAAAGAGTTAACTACAGTACTTAAAAGCATCAAAAAATTATTAGGTACAGGTGGAACTATCAAAGAAAATAGTATGGAGTTTCAAGGAGAAGTAAAAGAAAAACTTAAAATTATACTGTGTGATTTAGGTTTTGGGTTGAAGAAATAAATTTAAATGGTACGCCCATCAGGATTCGAACCTGAGACCTTCGGTACCGCAAACCGATGCTCTATCCAGCTGAGCCATGAGCGCACATATTTTGTAGGAAAGAATTATATCTAACTTTCCTTTAATTATGCTAATTATAAAACTCCAATAATAATAAGTATCAAAAATATAAATCCTAAATAGCCATTTACAGTAAAAAAGGCTTTGTCTATTTTGCTAAAGTCTTTGGAGACTAAGTAATGTTCATATCCTAGCATAATGGCACTAGCTATAATAGCAACTACTCCCCATATATTTAAAAAAGCCAAAATAATAAAGGCAGACCAAAAGATAAGTGTCAAAAGATGAAAGACTCTTGCAATAAGCATAGTTTTTTTTGCCCCATATTTAGAAGGGATAGAGTGGAGATTATTGGCTTTGTCAAATTCCATATCTTGAAGTGAATAGAGCAAGTCAAACCCTGCTACCCAAAACATTACACCAAGAGCCAAATAGAGTGACCAGAGGGTAATATCATTCAAGACAGCTACAACACCTGCTATAGGTGCTAATCCTAGACTTACTCCCAAAATAATATGAGCTAAGGCACTAAATCTCTTAAAAATTGTATATGCCCCAAGAACCATAAGTATAGGTACAGAGAGCTTAAATGCCAAATCATTAATCAAAAAAGCAATAGCAATAAAAATAAGAGCGTTTAAAAGAATAAAAATTATCATTCCACTATTACTGACTCTTCCATCTACAGAGGGGCGGTTTTTGGTTCTAGGGTTAAGCGCATCTATATCTCTATCAAGATAACGGTTGACACCCATAGCAAAGTTTCTAGCACTCACAGCAGCAACAAGACCCAAAAAGAACAGTTTCCATCCAAACCATCCATCTTTGGCTACAACCATAGCAATAAAGATAAAAGGCAGAGAGAAAATAGAGTGTTGAAACATCACTAACTCCGAGAAGTTGGCGAGTTTTGTGCGTATAGTCTCTCTCATTATGGGTGAGGAATACGGAGTTTGCTATTGAGTGACCAAGAGATAATCAAAACCAAAAAACCAATAACATAAGGGTTGGCAATAATACTATAGCTAAAGAGCAGATATAAAATCCATAAAAGTATTGCTCCTAGTGGTGTAGGAACGCCCTCAAAATATTTGGCTACCTCTCCTGCATCTACTTTGAGATTAAACTCTATAAGTCTACGCAATCCACTAATTACATAAACAATAAAAATAAGTCCTAATATAATCTCTCCTGCTGTCTCCAATCCACTGCCACGCAGAGCATAAAAAAGTAAAAAAGAGGGCATAATCACAAAAGATAAAAAATCGGCAAAACTATCAAGCTGAACACCAAACTCTGTAGAGAGATTATACTTTCTTGCTACTTTTCCATCGGCTATATCTAAGCCTCCTGCAATCCAAGCCAAAATAATAGCCACAAAGAAGTTCCCTTCTACAATAAAATAGATAGCCATTAAACCTGAGGCAATATTTCCAAATGAAATAAGGTTTGCCATATTAAAACGATTATTCTTATCAAATAGTCCCATAAGTACTCCATAAATAATTTACGGTATTTTACCTATATTTAGTTATGATTACGGATATGAATAATTTAACTAATAAACCAAAACAACTTGCTATTATTGGTTCTACAGCTTCGGGTAAAAGTGCTTTGGCTGTGGATATTGCAAAGAGATTAGATGGGGTTATCCTCTCTTTGGACTCTTTGGCTCTCTATAAAGAGATAGATATAGTATCTGCTAAGCCTACTCTAAACGAGAGAGAGGGAGTTATTCATTATGGTATAGACCTCATCTCTGCTGATGAACCCTTTGATGTAACACTCTTTATGAAGCTCTATCAAGAGGTATACGCACAAGCCACCAAAGAGAATAAAATGCTTATAGTAGTAGGTGGGAGTAGCTTTTATCTAAAGAGTATGATAGATGGTATCTCTCTACTTCCACGACGCAACAAAGCACTCCAACAAGAGCTATCTTGCCAAATGCTTTATCCCCAAGAGGTCTATAAAAGACTCTTTGCTTTAGATGAAGCATATATGAGTAGTATCAAATCTAATGATACTTATCGCATAGAAAAAGCTCTGAGTATCTATCTTGCTACAGATACTATCCCCTCTGTATATTTCAAAGCCAATCCTCCAAAGCCAACTATTATTGGAGATATGCCTCTGTATGCTATTGAGACCCCTAGAGATATATTGCGTCAACGAATTATCAAAAGAACCCATAGTATGGTAGAGAGTGGATTGATTGATGAGGTTGCTAGATTAGAGTACAAATATACTCGCCAACCAAATGCTATGAAATCTATAGGTATCAAAGAGACATTAGAGTATTTTGATGGCAGAGTAGACAAAACAAGATTTATAGAAAAAATTATCACCAATACAGCACGATTAGCCAAAAGACAAAATACATTTAATAAATCACAGTTTAAAAATGTAGTATTCTTAGGGTTAGAAGAGCTAAAAGAGAAGATTTTAAATGATTATTAAAGTATCTATAGAGACCACAGACTATGAAACCCTTTTTGATATTCTTAATTTTCAAGAACTTGATGCCAAAACTATTATAGCCTTAGATGATTTTGCAAAACAAAGAGGAGGCGGACTCAAATATAAATCCAAATACTTTTATCTCAAAAAAAAATGGGATGAAGCCTATGCCCAAAAAGTATTTGATGCCAAAGAACTCCCTATAGAGATAACCAAAACCATCATACAATCATTTATGGACGACCTCCCACCGCACAGACAACGCATAAGCTTTGGCAGATACAAAGGCACAAAATGGACAGAAATCCCCATGGAGTATCTGCAATGGCTCCATAGTAAACTAGAAAACTCTCATAAAGATTGTATGATAGTTAAAAAAACGATTAAACATTTGAGTGAAAAGTGATACTCATTATAACTTTTACTATTTTTACAGTACAATGAAGATACTCTACATATAGGAGATAACCGTATGCACAAAATTATTCTAGTTCTTATTCTTTCAATAACTCTACTCTTTTCTAATGAAGCAACTCTTCATAATATTATTAAACTCTCTAACAAAGGGGAGAAGATAGCCAAGGCTCTTTGTACTAAAGAGAAGTTGCCTTCTGCTGTAGGTACTATAGAGCAACTTGTCCAAAAGATTCAAAACTCCCAAGCCTGTTCTGCTTTGTCTAAGGCTAAGTTAGAAGCAGTTGCCTATTATATAAGTAATGGGAGTATGCAACAAAATACAAATCATCTGCAAGTCCCCCAAGGTGCGAAGTGTCCTGTCTGTGGGATGTTTGTAAGCAAATACCCCAAATGGGGAGCAAGTATGACTTATAACAATAAAACACTCTACTTTGATGGGGTCAAAGATATGATGAAGTATTATATTTTTGATGGGGACTTTATCTATGACCGCAAGGCAATTACGCAGATAATGGTCACAGACTACTATACCCTAGAGGCTATAGATGCAAAAGAGGCTTTTTATGTCAATGACTCTACTATTTTTGGTCCTATGGGGCGTGAGCTTATCCCTTTTAAGTCACTCAAAAGTGCCAAAGCATTTGAGGCAGACCACTCAAGCAGAGGCATTATGAAGTTTGATAAGATTACCGATGCTATGATTATGAGACTTGATGGGTTGGAGAGTGAGTAGAGAGCTTATAGTGGGGTTTGTGTTTTTGGGTCTGCTTGTATGTGGTTTGGCGGTGCATTATCTGCTCTACTCTACACCCAAAGAGCAAAATATCCAAACACTCTCTAGGCTTACGACTTTTTCATCACCCTCTTTGAGTGTGGCGTTCTATGAGCCTAGACTCCCCTCAGGCAATGCTATGCACCCCTCATACCCCTCTATGCCTAGCCTCAATAAGAGAGGTTTTATCTATGCACAATAATGCCTTTTTTCACTTTTTGAGTCTGCTTCTTTTCAAACAAAAAAACAAACATATTGGAGCTATTTTTATCTCTGTGATTATTATATTTTTGTTAAGTAGTGTGCTTTTTATCTCCTCTTCTTTGCAAAAGAGTCTCCAAGCCACACTGCAAAACCAACCTGATTTTACTATAAGTCGTCTCCAAGCAGGAAGAGCCGTAGATACACCCACCGAGTGGATAGAGAAAATAGTGCAGATAGATGGCGTAAGTGCCGTGACTCCTAGAGTCTATGGGCGTTATTTTTTTGCTCCCAATGAGAACTCTTTTTTGATTGTTGGGGTAGATTTTTTTGATGAGCAGAGTAACCGTTCTTTGCAAGAGCTGATGGAAACAACAGATTTAAAAAGCTTTTTTGCAATGCCAAGTATGCTAGTGGGTGAGGGAGTACAAAAGTTTATGTCCGCACACTACTATAGTGATAGCTTCTCTTTTAAACTCCCTAATGGAAGCTTCAAAAAAGTAGCTATAGCCCAACAGCTCCCAAGCAGTACCAACCTTATAGCCAATGATATGATAGTAATGCCCCTAGAGTTAGCCAAAGAGATTTTTGCTATGGAGGAGGAGTCTATTACAGATATAGCCCTCAATGTCCCCAATGATGCAGAGTGGGATACTATTGTGGGTAAGTTACATCTTCTCTTTTATGATGCACAGGTGATAGACAAACGAGAGATTTCCAAAGCCTACAAGAGCCTCTACAACTACAAAGGGGGACTCTTTTTGATTTTGTATCTTATTACAATTATTACTTTTATGCTTATCCTCTACCAACGATACTCTATGGTCTATTCAGCCGAAAAAAAAGAGATAGGTATTCTAAGAGCCATTGGCTGGAGTATTCAAGATATTTTAAAACTCAAATTCTATGAGACCCTAGTAATAGTTATTAGCTCCTTTATTTTGGGTGTTGTTTTAGCATATATTTTTGTCTTTATCTTCGATGCTCCTCTCTTGCAAGAGATATTTTTGGGTGGAGAGAATCTTGCCAATAGTGTCGTCTTTGTGCCTACTATAGAGTTTGGTATCTTGGGGTCTCTCTTTTTGTTTTTTGCACTCCCCTTTTTTGCTTCTGTTTTGATTCCGGTATGGAAAATAGCAGTAACCCCACCCAAAGAGGCGATGCTATGATAGAGATAGAAAATATTCATAAAATATTTAATGAAAAGAGCAGTGAGCCTTTTGAGGCTCTTAAAAGTATTACTCTACATATTGCCAAAAATGAGGCGATTATCCTCTCTGGTGTAAGTGGAAGTGGCAAATCTACACTGCTCTCACTTATTGCCTCTCTGGACAAACCAAGTTCAGGCAAGATTGTAGTGGATGGAGAGCTTATTAGCAAACTCCCAGACCTCCATGCCTCACACTATCGAGCCAAAAGCATCGGTTTTATCTTCCAACACTTCAATCTCCTAGAAGCCCTTAGTGTAGAAGAGAATATTATAGCCCCTCTTATTCCTAGCAGATTAGATATAATTACTATCAAAAAACAAGCCCAAGAGAGTATGCAAAGAGCAGGAATAGCACACAAAGCATCCCAAACCATACGAGAACTCTCAGGCGGAGAAAAACAGCGATGTGCCATAGCAAGAGCCTTGGTAACAGACCCCAAACTTATTATCTGTGACGAACCCACAGCCAACCTAGACAAAGCAAATTCCCTTAAATTTATAGAAATCCTTTCTACTCTAAAAGCCCTAGGAAAAACCATCATAGTAGCCACCCATGACCCAATCTTTGATACATTACCTTTTGAAAGTAGACTCATTAAGATGGAAGATGGTAGGATAGTGGATGAATGAAGTGCTTCTAAGCCAAGAGGTTATTGTCTATCTTTTGAGTGAGAGTCTTCTTTTTGGGTTGCTTTTTGTGGCTTTTATTATTACTCCTCTACTCATTAAGCGGTGGAATTTTGATGCGTTTACGCAAGAGCAGTTTCGGTTAGAAAATCGCTCTTATCTTGTGATGAGTATTGTCTTTTTTGTGATGGCTCTTAAGATTTTGCTTCTGCCCTATTTTGTCTATACTATTGACCAACTCTCTGATATTGTCCCTGGGGCTATGTGTGGGGCTGGGATTATTAAAGCCAATGGCTATGGGAATCCTCTGCTTTTGCTCAAAATTATTATACTTTTTTTGAGTGGTTTCTGGATGACACTCAATCGTTTGGATTTGGAGGCAAAAGCCTACCCTTATACCAAACGAAAGCTCTGGTTTTTTCTCTTTATATTTATGTTGCTTAGCATAGAGTTTGCTCTGGATATACTCTACTTTACTCATATCCAAACAACTAATCCTGTGACCTGCTGTTCGGTTATTTTTGGGCAGATGGGGGGGAGCAATGCTCTGTTTTTGGGATTAGATACGCCTATGCTTCTTCTGCTCTTTTATCTTCTGTTTGTCTTGCTTGTGCTGATGCTATGGAGCAAAAATAGTCTAGGGATTATTGTAACGAGTCTGCTCTTTTTGTTTGTTGCTTACTATAGTGTAGTCTATTTTTATGGCACTTATATCTATGAGTTACCTACACATAAGTGTCCTTTTTGTATGCTACAACAAGAGTACTATTTCATAGGGTATTTGGTGTGGGGATTGCTTTTGGTGGGGGTCTTTATGAGTCTTGATTATGCAATAAGTAGATGGTTATGGAAGAGAGATGCTTTGAGGCTTAGAAATTTTGCTCTTTGGGCATTGAGTCTGTTTGTGCTTTTGTGTAGCCTCTTTGTGGTAGTTTATTATAGTAAAAATGGAGTTTTGTTATGAAAAAGTTATTTATCTCTTTTTTGAGTATTGTTGTGGGTGGAGCTGTGGTGATGATTTTGTTTTTCTCTTTGGCAAATCAGGATGGTCCTAAGTTTATCAAACGAGGCAATAGTGACCATAAACCTATAGAGATTCAGCCAAAAGAGTACCAATGCTCTGAGTGTAATATGGATGTGGAAGCGTTAGAGTATATGGCAGAGATAGTCAGAGAAGATGGTGTCACTTACTTTTTTGATGATATTGGCTGTGTTGTGTTATGGTTGGAGACGCATAAACTTCCTAATCCTACACTTTTGACTAAAACATTGGATACCAAAGAGTGGGTAGATGCAACTAAGGCATGGTATACACGCGTAGCCTCATCACCTATGGGCTATGGATTTGCTGGGTATCAAAACAAAGCAGAGGGATTAATAGAGTATCAAGAGATGAGAATATTGATGCTCCAAGGCAAAAATTTGCATGATCCCTTTGTAAAAAAGTCTCTTTTGGAGCAATTGCCTAAAAATTAATCAGTTAATGTTATTAACTATCTGTTTACTTATTGTATACTTTTTTTATCAATCGTTTTGGACAAAGCGTAAAATATAAGGAAAGTTTATGAAAGCAATAACAATTAGTTTAGTAACAACTCTTGCTCTAAGTAGTGCAATGGCTGGTGGAGATATTAAACCAGTAGTAGTAGATACTGTAGAAGTACCAAAAGTAGAAGAGGTTTCTAAAACAACTATTAGTGGTAATGCAAAATTATACTACTATACAAATGACTCTGTAGACCTTTTTGACGAAGCGAGTTCTTCTGCTGCTGAAGCGATTACTTTGGATGTATCTCACGAGATATTCTCAGGTGTAACTGCTAACTTTACAGCTCTTGGATTTACAGATGCTGGTGATAGTGTTGGTGAACTCAAAATGGAAGGTGAGAAGACTGGTGCATTTTTTAATGTAGCAAACCTTACTGCAACTTTCGCAGATACTACTTTGGTAGCAGGTCGTCAGCTTCTTGATACACCTATGCTTGGTAGTTTTGACTGGTTGCTTGCACCATCAGGATTTGAAGCATATACTTTGGTAAATAAATCTGTTAATAACCTTACACTTGTTGGGTCGTATGTTACAAAAGTAAGACCAAATAACTCTGGTGACAAATTTATTAACCTTGATGGTGATAACTATACATTTGGTGCTGCTTATAGTGACGCATTTAGTGCGAGTATATGGTACTATAATGTAGATGCTGGTAATTATACACAAGTATATGCAGATGCTGGTTATGAATTTTCTGGTGTAACACTAGAGGGTCAAGTTATTACAACTGATTATGATGATGAGGGTGAAGACTCTTTGGTATATGGTATCAAAGCATCAGGAACTTTCTCTAGCGTAACTCTCTCTGCTGCGTATGCAACTGTAGAAGATAGAGAAGCTGGTATGGTTGAAGTTGATAGTGTATATACAAGCAGTTGGAATATCTTTGCTTCACAAATCATGACAGATTCATTCAAAGTAGAAGCAGCTACAGAGCTTGACGCATTTACAGCAACTCTAAGTTATGCTGATTATGATACAGCAAACGAAGTAGATGTTATTTTGGGCTATGCAATCACTGATTCTCTTGGTGTTGATGCCATCTATACAAGTACCGAATATGATACAACAACAGATGATGGTGCGGAAGGAGCATTAGAGCTAATCCTTACTTATAAATTCTAAAAACCGCTTATATAAATCCCAAAACCCTCCTTGTTTTCACTCTCGAAAGAGAGACTTGGGGTTTGTATAAAATTTTCAATTATAAAAAATATTGGGAAACTTCTTACAATAATCTAACCATCAATCTGACCATCAATAATCAAAATAGTTATTTTTATCTATTTTTGTGCTTAAACTGATAGAATTTTATATAAATTTAATTCGAGGAAATATATAAAATGTTATTAGAGATGTTTAAGTCAAAAATTCACTGTGCAACTGTAACAGAAGCTAATCTTAATTATAAGGGGAGTATTACTATTGATGAGGATTTGCTTGATGCTGCTAATATCTTAGTCCATGAAAAAGTGCAAGTAGTAGATATTAATAATGGAGAGCGTTTTGAAACTTATACAATTAGAGGTGAGAGAGGTTCTGGAATAGTTTGTATCAATGGTGCAGCAGCTAGAAAAGTACAGGTAGGGGATCTTGTTATTGTTATAACTTATGCACAAATGACCCCTGAAGAGGCTCAAAAAATTGAACCTAAAGTTATTGTTCTTGATAAAAATAATGAGATAGACCATGTGATGCAAGATCCATCTTTTGAAGAGCGTATAGTATAAAGTTTATACAAGAGTTGGGATTAAAGGTAGTTTTATAATACTTTTATCCTTGACATCTTTTGGACAATCTCCTATAATACGATTTCTATTCAAAAGGTCTCTTCAATGAAAAAATCTCTCCTTGTGTTTATTCTGTTTAGTATAGTTTTGTTTGCTGATACGGCGTATAATAAAGGTCGCAAATCATATCAAAATGAAGAGTATTTTAAGGCTCTAAAATACTTTTATGTCTCTGCTAGAAAACATAATACGAATGCGTATCTTGAATTAGCAATAATGTATGAAAAGGGTATAGGAACAGAGGTTAATACCATGACTGCTCTGTATTGGTATCAAAAAGCATCTAATCGTGGAAATCTTTATGCAAAAAATAGATTAAGCACTTTAAAAGTAACTCCATTAGAGAAAGAAGAAGAGTCTATAATATGGAGTTTGGGTAATTTTTGGAGTGAGCAAACAGATATGCCAGAGCAAAGTGAAGAGACTTTAGATGAAAATAAAACTTCAATATGGTACTGGTCAGACTTATGGGATAAAGAAGAAGAGAATCTAACAAAAGAGTCTGAAGAACAAGAAGAGACTCAAAGTGATAGTGACTCTATTTGGAGTAGTATTAGTTTATGGGATAAAGATGATAATAGTTCTGTACAAATAGATGATACTATCAGTGATAAAAATGAAAGTTCTCTATGGAGTAGTATCAAGTTTTGGGATACGAACGAGAGCAAGAGTACTAAGAGTGTCAAAAAACCAAGACGCACAAATCAAGAGATTCTTATGGGCGAAGAGGAGTGGTAACTCTTTGCGTGTTTAGAGTAAAAATTAACTACAATTTAAAATATATTAATCCCCTAAGGAGTTACTGTGTCATTAGCCCTAGCAAGAAAATATCGTCCTAGCTCATTTGATGATCTTGTCGGTCAAGATACGGTCTCACAAACACTTATTCAAGCGCTTGATAGCCATAGATTATCCCATGCGTATCTTTTTTCTGGTCTGCGTGGAAGTGGAAAAACTTCTACTGCTAGAATCTTTGCTAAAGCACTGCTTTGCGAAAAAGGAGAGAGTTCTCACCCTTGTGATATATGTGCTAACTGCTTGATGGCAAACGAGAGCAGACATATGGATATTATTGAGATGGATGCAGCAAGTAACCGTGGAATTGATGATATTAAAGACCTTATTGAACATACCAAATATAAACCAAGCTCGGCAAGATATAAAATTTTTATTATTGATGAAGTCCACATGCTCACCCCTCAAGCCTTTAATGCTCTGCTTAAAACACTTGAAGAACCTCCAGAGTTTGTAAAATTTATACTTGCTACTACAGACCCTCTTAAGCTTCCTGCTACAATTCTCTCGCGGACACAGCACTTTAGGTTTAAAAAAATAGCCCAAAAGCTTATACTCCAACACCTAGAGCATATACTTAATAAAGAGAGAGTAAGTTATGAGAGAGAAGCTTTGGATATTTTAGCACGAAGTGGAGCAGGAAGTCTAAGAGATGCTCTTACACTTCTTGACCAAGCAATAGTATATTCTAAAAACCATGTGGATACACAAACTATTACAAGTATGCTAGGAATTATAGAACCAAATCTACTAGAAAATCTTATTGATAATATAATGAGAAAAGATACAACACAAATACTTAGTTTTGTAAAGATGGCGAGTGATTATGAGACAGAGATGATTCTTGATGAGCTTATATTATTTCTTAAAGATATTCTACTTTCTCAAAATCCAAAAGTAGCACCTATGATTATTGAACGATTTTTCCGTGTTCTTGCAGAGTCAAAGTCTCTTCTTAGTTTGGGTGGAGATGGAGAGTTTATTCTCTCTTTGGCTCTTTTTAAGATGATGGAGTCTTTGGAGATCAAAGATATTGATAGTATGATTAAAGTTTTAGAAAAAGAGCTAAAAGGTATTAGCATACCACAAAAAGAGCCTATTGCTATAGAAGAGAAGCCCCCTGAAAAAGTAATTATTAGACCTACTCCTGAAAAACCTTTGGTTGATGAGTATTTTATTATATTTGAAAAACTTATTAAGAAAATCTATGATAGAGATTATGACTTAGGGGCGTGTTTTGAAAGAAATATTACTTTTGAAAATTATCAAGATAATAAACTCACATGGGTCTCTACGGCTAAAGAGAAAGATAAAAAATCTCTTATTACACATTGGGCAATTATTAAACATTTTGTACAAGATAGTTTTGGTATAGATACTAAAATTATTAATATTTCACAAGTAGCAGAGGTAGAACAAACACCTATTGATACAGAACCTATGATAGAAGATATAATTGATGATAGTGAATTTGATTCATTTGATTCATTTGCAGATACTAGCTCTATGATAGAAGATATAGAGATGCCAAATAGTTGTGTATCTCCTCTAGTGGGAGATAGTGAAGCATCCAAAGAGAAGGAGCCAACAGATATGTTACAAGAGCCAATGATAAAAGAGATTATCAATCTTTTTGACCCAAAAAAGGTTCGGATACAAAAAAAAGTATAAAAAAGTGATATAATTTTAATTAACTAATTAAAAAGGATTATCATGTTTATAAGAATTTTAAAATACTCTTTTATAAGTTTATCTTTGAGTGCTGTTGTACTTTTTGCAGAACATAATACAAGAATTATAAATGGCTCTGAGGTGGCAGATGCTAGTACTCGTTGGAACTTTATTGTCTCTTTATCAGAAGATGGTGAAGCAAGTTGTGGAGGTACGCTTATTGCTCCTAGCTGGGTACTTACTGCGTCACATTGTGTTATAGATGATTATGGTAAGTTGATGGCTGGAAGTATGGATATGAAGGTAAAATTAGGAAACTATACCCTTTCGAACCAAGAAATAGAAACCTATACGGTCAAGCAAATTATATCAAACCCAAATTATGATCCCTCTACAACTGATAATGATATAGCACTTATTGAACTCTCTACAAATAATACAAGTATAGAATATTTCCCAACTATTGCATCTAATATAGCACTAGACACAGGAAAAGTAGCATTTGTAGCTGGCTGGGGGAATTTGGTAGCCGATAGTAATTTAGAAGCTTCTTATCCTGATAGACTCAATGAGGTAAAAGTACCTATTGTAGATTATAATTTATGTAATGATGGATTTGATGGTGTTTTAACAGAAAATATGTTTTGTGCTGGATACCTAGAAGGAGGCAAAGATTCTTGTCAAGGAGATAGTGGAGGTCCTTTGATTAGTTATGAAAACACTCAAAGTAATTTAATAGGTGTAGTAAGCTGGGGTGATCAGTGTGCAGAAGTAGGAAAAGCAGGTGTTTATACAAAAGTTCAAAATTATTATGATTGGATTGTCTCTTATACAGGAGAGCTAACAACTAAAAATAGTTATTATGTTCCTCAAACAATTACAACCGTATCCACAATAACCAAACTCTATGTAGCTACATTTAATAGAGCTCCTGATAGTGCAGGAATTTCCTATTGGTTAGAATCAGAATTACCTATAGAGAGCATTGCCCAGAGCTTTTTCCAACAGCCAGAGACACAGGCTTTGTATCCTGATGATAAGAGTGTAGAGGAGTTTGTGACACTTGTCTACCAAAATCTTTTTAATAGAGAGCCAGATAGTGAAGGCTTAGCCTATTGGGTAGAAGAGCTAGAGAGTGGGTCTATCTCTCAATCATACTTTATCTTAGCCGTAATGAACGGAGCCAAAGATGATGATGATGTTATTTTGGAAAATAAAAAGAGTGTAGGAGAACACTTTGCAAATAGCTCTTTAAATAGCGTAACAGATGCAAAAAGTGTAATGAGTGGGGTAACACAAACAGCAGAAAGTGTAGAGAGTGCTTTTGCTATGATAGATGCATTGAGCCAATAGAGAAGAAAATTAATAGTAATTTGAGCTAAGTTTGATATAATATCTTCAAATTAATGGAGATTTTTAAAACATGACAAACCCTCTTATTACTATAGCTATTCCTGTATATAATAATGAAAAGACTATACGAAAAACTATCGACTCTTGTCTTAATCAAGATACTGTTACCAATTATGAAATTCTTATTGTAGATGATGCAAGTGAAGATAGTATCCCTCAGATTTTGGCTAGCTATAATGACCCAAAAATACGCATTAAAACACTTACTACTAGAGTGCCTTTGATTGCAAATCATAATGTTTGTCTTAATAATGCTTTGGGAGATTATGTTGTTTTTTGTCATGCTGATGATGCTTTAGAACCCCATGCTATAGAGACAATAGCACAGAAATTAAAAGAGAGAAATTATCCCAAAAAATATCTTCTTTGGGGGCATAGTCTCTTTAGAGATTATGGCTTACAATTACAAAAAGCAGGATTTAATACCAATGAACTTATTGTAGGTGAATATGCAGTGATGCTTCCTATGCATGGAGGGCTTACACCATCAGGGACTTGTTATAGTAGAGAGTCTCTTTTGGAGTTTGGAGGATTTATGCATGTAGATATTATGCTAGCACCTTCAGATATTACTACAATGTTACATTTGGCACTCAATGGATTTAGGTTTGAGATGATGGATGAGATGATATTTATTCGCAAAGGTGCATCTACAATGACCACGGATACTAAAATCAAAGAGTTTTTAGAAGCTTATGATAATGCGTATCTTCATTTTATCAAAAATACAGCACATGAAGAGATAGAAAATCTGTTAAGAGTCTCTACACAGCATAAAGAAAAACCATATTACTGCTACTACTCCTTAGCACAAGATAGTAGATATAAAAAACCTATTTGGAATATCCTCAAAAAAAATCTTCTTGCACAGCCATGGAGACTTAAAAGTAAAATAGTTCGTAAACTTATCAGCAGAGTTCGTTCTTCATAGATGTCACTCAAAGCCAAAGTACTAACAGGTACGAAGTGGGTAGCTTTTGCAAATGTATTTAAGCAAGTGTTACAGGTTTTAAGTCTAGTAATTTTTGCTCGACTCCTCTCTCCTGATGATTTTGGTCTTTTTGCCTTACTTATGATATTTGTAAGTTTTTTGGCAATGTTTACCGATATGGGAACAGCCTCTGCACTTATTCATATAGACCAACCTAGCCAAAAACTTCTCTCTAGTGTCTTCTTTTTTAATATCTTTTTAGGTCTTTTTCTTGCAGTGCTTTTGGTGCTATCCGCAAGTTCTATTGCTCTATTTTTTGCTAATCCAGCCCTTGAATTTCTATTACAGCTTATCTCTGTAAACTTTATTATTATAAGTTTTGGTGTGGTGCAAAAAGCCCGTTATGAAAAGGCATTAGAATTTAGAGAGTTGGCTATGATAGAGACTTTGGCTATCTTTATAGGTATAAGTACAGGTATTATCTGTGCTATTAATGGCTTAGGCGTTTATAGCCTTTTGGCTCAAACATTAGTAACAAGCCTTTTGTCTGTGCTTGCCCTTTGGATAGTTGCCAAATGGCGACCCTCTTGGCATTTTGCCTTAGATGACATTAAAAGAATTTGGGGCTATACAGCAAACTTATCTACCTTTAACTTTGTAAACTATTTTTCAAGAAATGCAGATAACTTTTTGATTGGAAAGTTTTTGAACTCTTCTGCTCTTGGAGTCTATAGTTTGGCATATAGTATTATGCTCTATCCACTCCAAAATATATCACGAATCCTTTTGCGTATACTCTTTCCTGCTTTTTCTACAATACAAAATGATAATGAAAAGTTTAAAAGAGTTTATCTTAAAACTATATTTTTTATAGCTCTTGTTTCCTTTCCTATTATGGCAGGATTGGTGGCTACAGCAGATTTATTAGTGGCGGTTTTATTTGGTGATAAATGGCTTGGTTTGGCTCAAATTCTTATGATTTTAGCTCCTGTAGGTATTATTCAATCTATTGGTACAACTAATGGCTCTATTTTTATGGCAAAAGGAAATACAAGACTCCTACTTAGAGTAGGAATATTTAGTACGGTTGTGACTATTGCTTTTTTTGTAGCTGGGCTTTTTTGGGGTGTAGAGGGTGTGGCATTTTCTTATTTACTCTCTAATATAGTTTTATTTTATCCTATATTTAGTGTCTCATGGGGACAAATAGAC
>JADGDQ010000005.1 GCA_016744805.1 Sulfurovaceae bacterium | reverse complement strand
AGATTTAACTCTTCTTGACCTTTTTGTAGCTCTTTTCTTTTCTCTTGTCCAGAACCTTAAAGAACCTCCTTGTTTTCCTTGCTACTTTTTGTCTTGAAGATCTTATTATACTCCACTTTTTTACACTTAAACTATATTTTATTATCTTTTAGATATAATCGCGAAAATTATTCACGAATGGCTCTTTGGTGTCAAACGGAATTATCATAAAACAAAGGGTATATCATGGCAAGAAGATGTGAAGTAAGTGGCAAGGGTCCACTTGTAGGAAATAATGTAAGTCACGCAAATAATAAAACAAAAAGAAGACAACTTCCAAATCTTAGATCAGTAAAAGTTACACTAGAAGATGGAACAACTAAAAAGATGAAAATTGCTGCTTCTGAACTTAGAACAATGAAAAAGAAAGCTGCTCAAGCTGCAGTAGCTAGCTAACCCCTCAAGCTCTTGGGCTTAGGCAAATTGACTTCCTTCCAACGATTAAAAAAATTCCTTGGCTGGAGGAGTACGCGAAAACCACATATTACACTTAATGATGAGTATTATGCTCAACTAACACCTTTTAGACTCCCCCTTATTCTTACTGTACTTACTATGTTAATTGGTACGATTGGCTACATGGTTATTGATAATTTTACTCTTATGGATGCTATTTATCAAACAGGTATTACTTTTACTACTGTAGGCTTTGGAGAGATAGCTCCTATCTCAGATATAGGGCGTATCTTTACAATTACTCTTATTATATTTGGATTTATTGTTTTCTCTGTAGCAGTGGGTATTATTGCAGAGGTAATAAAAAAAGGTGAATTACAGAATATCTCTAAGGAGCGTCAAATGCTTTATGCAATTGCTAGATTAAAACATCACTTTGTTGTCTGTTATCATAATGATTTTACTATACAGGTTACACAACAACTTAGAGCCAATCATGTTCCTTTTGTTGTTGTTGACCCAAGAGAAGATCTTGAAGAAATTGCCAAAAAATATCAATATCCATATTTTGTTATAGGTGAACCACACACAGAAATAGGTATCTTAAAATCTTATCTCTCTAGTGCAAAAGGGGTTATTACCTTGGCTGATAATGTAGCAGATAATATTGCTACTATTGTGTCTGCTCGACTCTATGAAGAGGAGATAGGTAGAATGCGAAAGTATCTTATTATTGCAAATGCCAAAGGGTATGAAGATGAACAAAAACTTTTAAAACTAGGGGCTAATAAAGTTGTAACAGCTACAAAACTTATGGCTCAAAGAATTAATGCTATGGCGGTAAGACCTGATATGGAGAATCTCCTTCAGGAGTTTTTATATAAAAAAGATACACCTCTTGACCTAGAAGAGGCAAAAGTCTCTAAAACAAGTTGGCTTGTACTCAAAAAAATTAAAGAAGCTCGATTTAGAGATATTGCTAATGTCACTATTATTGGTATCCGTCAAAAAGATGGAAAATTTAATCCTATGCCAAAGGGAGATACTATTATCTATCCAGAGAGTAAACTTTTGCTTATTGGGACAGGAAAAGGTATCTCTTCAGCCAAAAAAATTATTCGTAAAAAAGAAAAACCTGAGGAGTTAAAACATGTTTAAAATATTTCCTATTAAAAATGGTCTTGAAAATGTTTTGGGATTTTATTGTGATGGGGTCAATGTAGGTATGAGAGAGCCTGATACAGCTGGAGATGTTGCTTTTATTCGGAGTGATGAGCCTTGTATGGTTGAAGCACTCTTTACACGCAATAAGTTCCAAGCAGCACCAATCAAACATTTCCAACGCTATCCTGATGGCTTTGAGACAAACTTTTTATTGATGAATGCTAAAAATGCAAATGCTATGACAGGAGAACAGGGTATTGAGGATATAGATGCTCTTTTTGAGAAGTTAGGAGAGAAAATCTCTTTAGTAAATCCTATTATGAGTTCTACAGGGGTTATTGGCTATCGCCTCAATCAAGAGAAGATAGCAACAGCATTTGATAGATTTGATTATAATAGCAAAAATAGTGATACAACAGCACGGGCTATTATGACAACAGATAGCTTCAAAAAAGAACTCTGTTTTAAAATAGAGTTAGAAGATGGAGAGAGCTTTCATATTGGAGCTATTTGTAAAGGTGCGGGGATGATAAATCCTGCTATGGCTACAATGTTGTGTTTTGTAACGACAGATGCAGATATTCCAAAAGAGGATATGCAAGCACTCTTATTAGAAGCTACAGAGGAGTCCTTTAATCGTATATCTGTTGATGGTGATACCTCTACAAATGATACAGTAATGCTTTTAGCCAATAAGAGAAGTGGAGCATATCATAAAGAGGCATTTCAAGAGGCTCTTAATAAGATTCTATTTGAACTTGCGATGATGATACTCAAAGATGGTGAGGGAGCTAATAAACTTGTTGCTTTTGAGGTAACAGGGGCAAAAAATCTTCAAGAGGCACAAACAGCAAGTAGGGCATTGAGTAACTCTTTGTTGGTGAAAACAGCTCTTTTTGGGGAAGATCCTAATTGGGGGCGTATTGCTTCTACTATTGGTGCGAGTGGTGTAGCGTGTGATGATACAACACTTACAATTCATTATGACAATTTACTTATATATTCAAATGAGTTTAGAGAATTAGATGAAGAAAGAGAAGAACAAGCCTATAAAATAATGAAACAAGAGAGTTTTAAAGTTGTGTGTGACCTTGGATTAGGGAGTGCCTCGTATACCTCTTATGGCTGTGATTTAAGTTATGAATATGTTAAAATTAATGCAGAATATAGGACATAACTAAATAGGAGGAAAGGATGGGTTTTGTAGTAGTAGATACAGAGGGACAGAGTATAGTTACAGAGATAGCTATTGTAGATGAGAATGGTAATTTACTCTTAGAACGCTTTGTAGAAGGGAATCTCAAAGAGGTACTCCTAGAGGCAAAACCTTTCTTAGAATCATCTCTAATTGTTGCTCACTACGCAGAACACGATAAAGTCTTACTTGAAAGAAGCTATGAATCTATAGGAATAGTTATAAATCTTCAGATGGATTGTACTTATGAGAAGAGTAAGCTATTTTTGCCAGATAAAGAGAGTTATTCCTTAGAATTTTTATCTCAGGCACTTTTTTTAGAGGATAAAAATAAATTTTTCAATAAAGACTTAGCCCATAGAGCCTCGTATGATGCACTCTTTACATATCATCTTTATAAAAAACTCCTTGAGATAGAGAAGACGCGACATTTAGCACAAATAGTAAATCCATTTAGTAGTTCTAAAGTTGATAATCCCTTTCAAGAGCATTTTGATGATACTTCTTTGTATAAAGGGGAGTTTAGCACTTTACTTAATATGATTACTCAGATAAAAAATGATCCCAACCATCAAACCAAGTCAGCAGTTGTTCTTGCAAAAGCAGGAAATGGTAAAACACACCTTATGATGCGGTTTGTAAAGAGTATATCACAAACAAATCGCTTTTTATTTATTGGAAAACCAAATGATAAAAAAAATATTTTACTTCATATCTATACTAAAATATTAGAATCTTTTATTCAAAAAATAGATGCTTCACCTTACTCTCAGTTAGAGTATCTTTTGGCAAAATCTTTTGCTGGAATTATTACTCAAAATAGCTCAAATCAAAAGATTAAAGAGACGCTTGATGCGAACCCTCTTAATATCTATACACACTTTGGCAAAGATGGCTCTTTGAATCGTGTTAAGAATTGGAAATCTATAGAAAGAGCAATGCTAAAGTGGTATAGAGCCTCTTATGGGAGTGATTTAGTCTCATTGGAGTTACTAAAGGCTCTTATTAAATATACTTTTTATGTGGATGAGCATCGTAGAGACCTTGTTATAAATTACCTTAGTGCAAAAGAGTTAACACAAGAACAGTTACAACAGATAGGGTTACAAAAACAAGATGGTGATTTTAATAAAGAGGTTTTTGCTTTGAGTGCTATTGCTTTGTTTGGAAAACTCTCTATCTTTGATGAGCCTCTTTTAATCTCTTTTGACCAGTTAGAGGCGATGAGTGGGGATGATGAATTAGTAGAGCAGTTTGCTCAAAATGTCAAAGAACTTATTACTCAAACCCCTAATTCTTTAGTTATTTTAAACCTTTTTCCTGATAGGTGGCGTGAGTATGAGGCGATGTTTGATGGCTCAGTTATTGATCTATTGGGAAAGACAAAAGTTTATTTAGAGCGACCTAGCAACCTAGAGATGCGTGAGATGCTAAAGCGAAGAGGGAACAACTGTGGAATTAGTTTGGAGCATATCTTTACTACACACTTTGTTTATAAAGATATACTCCAGTATGACTCTATAAGAAAGGTACTCAATCGTGCAGATGATTATTACCAATCTATTGTTCATCAAGTCACACTTCCTGTCGTTCATGAACTCTCTTTAGAAGAGCAGTTTAAACAGCTTATCGCAAGAGTAGATTACCTAGAGTCTTTGCATCAAATTAAACAGCCAAAAATAGAGAAAAAAGTTGACTTTAATATCAAAGAATATATTGCTAAGGTGTATGAATCCAAAAAGGCAGAGTATCAAAAGTTGTCTATTATTGATGATAAAAATGATAATGATAAACTCAAATTTATTTTGAAATCTATTGATACTATATATCCTTTAAGTATAGACTTTTTTAAGATGCAAAAGGTAATGCCAGAACATGTCAAAATTACTACAGAAAAATATACTTATGTTGTAGGATTCTTGCACCTAGAGGGGAGAACATTTGTCAACCGTATTAAAAACTTTAATCAGCTTGTAGTCAATTATGATACATATCAGTTTAGACTATTTAGAGATAGAAGAGAGAGTGAAATCAAAGGTAAAGTATCAAATAATGAAATTCTTAAACTAAAAAATGCACCTAATGGAAATTTTTTGATTATGGATAAAGAAGATAGAGTTATTTACGAAACACTTTATCAACTTATTATTGATCTTAAAAATAGAGATATTGAAGTACAAATAGAATCATTAATGGATGGGGCTTGTTTGATGTTTAAAGATTTTTGGTTATGTAAGTTAATTAGTGGATAGGGTGTTGCCCCTAACCATCTTTTGACTTATTTAAATAAATCAGCTAATGCTGTAGTATCTGTAGTTTTAAGAGACTCTTTTGAATCGTTATTAGAACTATCATTACTTCTTGTTGTAATACCTTCTACTTCATTTAATTCAATAGTGAATCCTGTAAGCATAGAAGCTAATCGAATATTAATACCACTTTTTCCTATGGCTTTTGCTTTTTGATCACTTGTAATATTGACAATAGCTTTTTTACCTTCTATTTTGATATTTTGTGTGATTGCAGGACTTAAAGATCTTGTAACAAAAAGTTCTGGTATAGTTGAGTACTCTATACAGTCTATATTCTCTCCTGCTAGCTCTTGGCTAACAGCATTAATTCTTACACCTCTTACGCCCACAGCAGCACCTATTGGATCAATATTGAGTTGTTCTGTTTTAAGTGCTATCTTAGCTCTATCACCAGGAATTCTAGCTGTAGATATTATCTCTACAAGGTTATCTTCAATCTCTGGAACTTCTTTTTCCATTAATTTTTCCAAGAATTTAGGAGCAGTTCTTGTAAGTTCTAAGAACAAACCAAATTCAGGGTCAATACTAACAAAGCGTAAAAGAGCTTTGATACTATCACCTCTTTTAAACTTTTCACCTTTGATTCTATTTCTTTGGCTTAATATACCCTTTAGCTCACCAATTTCTACATAAGTATTATCATCCGCATCTATACGATTGACCGTTCCCATCATTACTGTGCCTACAAGAGCTCTATGTTTTTCAAAAAGATCTTGCTCTATACGGCGTTGGACATGGTACTCTAACTCTCTAAAGAGATTTGCAGCAGCTGTTCTCCCATACTCTTCTAATATAAATTCTGTACGAAGCTCATCTCCTAATTCAATATCATTGTCATAATCTTGAGCTTCAGTAAGAGACATGAAACTATCATGGAACTCTTCTAGTCTATCATCATCATCTGCTACAACTGTAATAATTTTACTTACAGAATAATCTCTAGTATCAAGGTCTATATTTACTTCAAAGGTACTCTCTTTACTTGTGAGCCTTTTTGCTGTATTTATAAGAGCTTCTTTAAATGCTTCTAATGCATTCTCTTTTGTGATACTTTTTTCATGGGCAATAGCTTCAATAATATCTATAATTTTTTCCATATTTTTATCTCCTGTTGATAGTTTTTGATTAAAATCACAACCCTTGTAACGCTACAAGTGGTAACATAACAGTCTGTCCGATGGGTATGATTTGGGTGTTTTCGAAGAAGAGTATTATAGCTAATCATTGCTTTACTGAAAATAAAGTATAATAAAAAATTCGATTTAAGAAATAGTTTAAATAATGAAATAGTAATTACAGGAGTATTAATGAAATTAAAACTTGCTAGAACAACGCTAAAAGCAAAACCCAAAATGATTGATCTTGATAAAATTGAAGATGAGTTAGAGAAGCAATCAATCTTTTACTTTGATAAAGATAATTCTCATAAAGAGATGATAGAGTTAATTGAACACTTTGAACAAAGAGAATATAGCGTATATATGCGTGAAGTAAAATATGGTTTAGATGATAATGAGTATATCTATGAGGTACATATAGTACAATAAGATGAAAAAACTCTTTATAGAAACACTTGGATGTGCGATGAATAGTCGTGATAGTGAACATATTATTGCCGAACTTAATAGAAAAGAGAAGTATGATCTTACTACGACTCTTGGTGATGCAGACTTAATTATTATCAATACTTGTAGTGTTCGTGAAAAACCAGTAGCAAAATTATTTTCTGAAATCGGTGTTTTTAAGAAAAAACGAAAAAATGGAGCAAAAATAGGTGTATGTGGATGCACTGCTAGTCACTTAGGAAAAGAGATTATCAAAAGAGCTCCTGTAGTTGATTTTGTACTTGGTGCTAGAAATGTTTCTAAAATTAATGATGTAGTTAGTCAGCGTCATGCCGTAGAGATAGATACAGACTTTGATGAGAGTAGTTATGATTTTGCTTCTTATCGGAGTAATCCTTTTAAGGCTATGGTCAACATCTCTATAGGGTGTGATAAGCAGTGTAGTTTTTGCATTGTTCCCGCAACGCGTGGAGAAGAGATTTCTATACCAAAAGAGTTAATAGTTCAAGAGATTACTAAGGCAGTATCTACAGGTGCTAAAGAAGTAATGCTTTTGGGTCAAAATGTTAATAACTATGGTAGACGATTTACTAGCCCTGATGAGAAGTGTGATTTTGTACAACTTCTAAGAGCTATATCTGCTATATCTGGGCTTGAACGGATTCGTTTTACATCTCCACACCCACTTCATATGGATAATGAATTCTTAGAAGAGTTTGCATCTAATCCTAAGATATCTAAACAAATTCATGTACCTCTTCAGAGTGGTTCTACAATGCTACTCAAAGCTATGAAGAGAGGGTATACCAAAGAGTGGTTTCTTAATCGTTGCCAAAAAATACGAACACTTTGCCCAGAAGCGAGTATTTCTACAGATATAATTGTAGGTTTTCCCGCAGAAAGTGATGAAGATTTTGCAGATACTATGGATGTTTTGGAGAGAGTTCGATTTGATCAACTTTTTTCATTTAAATATTCTCCTAGACCACATACAGATGCAGCAGAATATGAACAACAGGTAGACCCAACAATAGCTTCAGAGAGATTAACTGCTCTTCAAGCACGACATACAGAGATATTAGATGAAATAATGGATACATATTTAGATACTATCCATCAGGTCTATTTTGATGAACTTAAACCAAACAATAAAATAGCAGGTCGAAGTGATGATGGAAAATTGGTATTTGTTGAAGGTAGTGAAGAGTTGTTAGGTCAAATTGTTGCTGTAAAAATTACAAAAGTATCTCGTGGTGCTTTGGATGGAATAGTTATAGGGGAGTAGAAGAATGAAAAAAAGAATTATGCGTTCTATTGGTGTGGTTATTATTCCCATACTACTTTATATTATCATGCGTTTTTTATGGTTTACCTCTCGTAAGAAATTTCACTTTATTACTCCTATTAGCAAACACCAGCATATATGTGTTTGTTGGCATAGTGAACTGCTTATGGCTCCTCAAGCCTACCGCGAAATACATCCTCATTTTCCCTCTTCAGCTATTATCAGCCAACATTTTGATGGTGAACTTATAGCAAAAGTACTACAATATTTGCGTATTAAAGCACTTCGTGGTTCTAGTCGTAAGGGTGCTAAAGGTGTATTGTTACAAGCTTTTCGCAAGGTAAAAGAGGGGAGTGAAGTACTTATTACTCCTGATGGTCCACGAGGTCCTAGGTATAGTATGAGTGATGGTGCTATAGGCTTGGCACTCAAAGCAAATAAACCAATTTTTATTATGAACTATAAAGCTCAAAACTTTTGGCAACTAAAAAGTTGGGATAAATTTATTATTCCAAAACCATTTACGAAAATAGAGTTTTATCTGCAAAGTGTATCATTAGAAGGTATGGAATTAGAAGAGGCAAAAGAATATCTACAGAGTAAAATGCTAAAAAATGCCATCAGCTAATATTGTACTACTTCAAGGATATATAGCAGAGTTTATTCTTTATATCAAAAAAGTTCGTGGATATACAAATGATACGGTTATTACTTATGAGATTGCTTTGCGTCAAATGAGTGAAGTAAGTGAGTTTTATGAAGAAGATAGAAGATGGATTTTAGACTTAACTCCTTTTCGTCTCAAAATAGCTCGCATCAATAAAAAAAGTATCAGAACCAAACTAAGTGCCATTCATTCTTTTGCACGCTATCTACGAGACCAACAAAATATCCCTTTAGAGCTTATTGCAGATGATCTTACAAAGGTCCCACAAACACTTCCTAAGCCAATTGAAGAGGTTTATATCCAAGAAGTTTTAAACCATAGCAATGCTATGGAGGAATTATTAGTATTAATGCTGTATGGCTTGGGACTGCGTATTAGTGAGTTATCACAAGTACGCATAGAAGATATTAAGAAAGAGTGGATTGTAGTTCATGGAAAAGGCAACCACGAAAGACAAATGCCTCTTTTACCAATACTCCAATCATCCTTAGAAATATATCTTAAAGAGTATACACCCAAAATCTATTTATTTGAAAAAAAAGATAAAGGGATGAATCAAGCACAGCTTCGTTATATTCTTCAAAAACTTTTCAAGTCCAAAGGACTCAAAGCCACACCACACCAACTAAGACACTCTTTTGCCACACATCTTTTGGATAAAGGTGCAAGAATTAGTGATATTAGTGAACTCTTAGGACACCACTCTATGGCAAGTACACAACTCTATACTAAACTAGGTAATGAAAAAAAACGCTTAGAGTACCTTAATGCACATCCCTTAGCTATGGGCGGATAACCTCTATAGATGCACTGCTTCTCATTTTTTCAAAATAGGCTTTTATTGCTTGGGATTGTTGCTGGTTTTTCCATGCCATAGTAACTTTACTCTCTACTTGATTAAAAGGTTTAATCACCCCTTTACCTCGATTAGTTACACGAAATGTTACAAAAGAAGAACCATTGTTAAGTATAGGTGTAAAAGATCCCACAGCTATACTAGCAAACATCGAAGAGAGTTGTGGAGTTAAACTAGCTCCTTTGTAATTAACACTTTTTTGTTTGATACCTTTTTTCTTAGATTTGTTTTTAATAAATGATTCTAAGTTCTTACTTGAAGATGCACTATACTGTGTTGCAGAAATACTTGAAGGCATTTTAAACTGTGATGCATTGTTTTTGTAAAAAATCTTTAACTCATCTCTACTTGGAATAGGAATAGTTTTGGCTATTTTACTTCTAAAAAACTTTTGTTTTTTAAGGCTTGTACTTATTTGATCACGGAACTTATTCCAAGTGAGTCCTTGTTTTTTTATCTCTTGTTGTAATCGCTTAGTTGAGAGATTATTTTGTTTAGCTATTTTGGCTATTCGCTCATCAATTTCATCATCAGAGATAACAATATCTCTCATAGCCGATTTTTGGAGACGATTTTCAATCAAAAGCTCTTTTGCTTCACTTTTAGAGATACGCATTTGTGTTTGCACAGCTTGTACTTCAGCTGTTGTAATAGGTTCTCCCTCTACAACAATTGCAATACCATTAAGCATTTTAGCCTGAGAAGTTGACATAAAAATAAGCAGAACAAGAAGTATTTTTTTCATTAAGAATCCCATATTTTGTAATTTAAGTAATTATATCATACAATTTGTGATTTTAGTGTATAATTAAATTTAAACTAGAATTAATATAAAATAATACTATTATAACCCTAATTTAAATAGGAAAATAAAGATGGAAAAAGCAGGAACACTTAAAGAAGTTTATCATATTTTTAAACCAAGAAATACGATTACAGAAGAGACCAAAGAGCTTTATGTCGATATTTTTAAAGAGAGTATGAGAAGATTTGTCTTTGATTTAGAAAATCTTGATAATCCTAGACAGACTTATCTTATTGCAGGTCAAACGGGTAATGGTAAAAGTTCGGCTCTAAATATGTTAAGTATTAACTATCCTAAAATCAATGAGATGTATGATTTTAAATATATAGTAGGTCGTAAAAACTTTGAATATCTCAATAAAATAGATGTGGCTGATGTGCTGTTTAATATTGCTTATGCCATTATTGCTGATGATGATGAACTCTTTACGGAGTTCACAGAATCTTTGGAAAAGATGGAAAAACTATTTAATCAAGAGTTAGAAGAGAAAATAAGCAAAACCACCAATGAAGCAGGAAAACCACAATTAGCGTCCAATCTGGGTATTGGTGGAAGTATATTAGGTATTTTTAAAGCCAAAGTAGATTTTTCTAACTCTTATAGTCTAAGTGATGAAGCCGTCAAAAGTGCTACAGAATTTTTTAAATTTAATAAGCAAGAGCTGATTAAAATTATCAATGACATTATCTTTCAATATAAAGCTAAATATAAAAAAGATTTAATTATTGTCGTAGATGATTTGGAAAAACGAGAAGACATCAATCATCTTTTTATGAATAGTGAAAATCATCATGCACAGCTACCCATACTCAATGACCTTAATCTGGTCAAAATTATCACTATGCCTATACATATCACAAGAGCTAGATATATCAAATTTGGAGAACTTAAAGAGTTTGGTCTAAAGCTCAAAAAAAATGATGCTAGTCCCAATCAAAAAGACAGAGATTTATTAAAAGAGGTTATACGCAAAAGAGTAAAAAAGAGCAACCTTATTACAGATAAGGCTATAGAAAAAGTCATTGATATGAGTGGGGCAAATATGAACCAACTTATCTATCTCATCCATAAAGGTGCGATGGAAGCCATGCTCTTAGAGACCAATCGTTTGGAAGAGGATGAAATAGAAAAAGCCAGTAAAGGATTACAAAGAGAACTCTCACCCTTTGTGATGAACCAAAGAAGATTTCTCAATCAGATAAAAGCAAATAATATAGCTATAGATAGTGATGAAGATTTAAAAAATTTAGAAAAAGCTATCTCTAATAATATTGTTTTTGCCTATTTTGGTGAGGGTACTTGGTTTGAAATTAATCCTATATGCTTAGATTCTTTGGAGTTTTATAATAAAAAGGCAATGGAAGAAGAAATAATACAAGATAAAAAAAAAGAGTACACTCCTCAATTAAAAGTCAAAAATAAATATATAAATAACATCAAAATTAATAATTACTTTTCCATTAAATATATAGAATTAAAAGATTTAGAAGATAAAAAAGAGATATATTTTGTAGGTGAAAATGGTGATGGTAAAACGATTTTACTACAAGCTTTAGCTTTGGCATATAAAGATAATTATCCTATATTGGCATTAAAATATCTCGAAAATATAAAAAATGAATTTTCTTTTGATATAGAAGATAAATTTATTAATCATAATTTATTTGCTTATGGTATTAATAGAAATAAAACTAATGCTGATGATGTAGATAAAAGTGGATATTCTAGTTTGTTTGATACACCTAATATTAATGATACAACTTCACTCAATAGACCACAAGATTTATTTATATTAGATACAGATATTACAAAAGAGTTCATTATAAGTCTTGAGAATATTTTAGACAATAAAGTGAGAATAATAAAGATAGGAAATCAAATTAAATTTTATGAAAGCTCGAATAAAGAGAAAGAAATTGAGTTTCAAATGCTTTCAGAGGGCTATAAAAGTAGTATTATTTGGCTTAGTGATTTAGTGTTTAGATTAATTAAACAACAAGCTGATATTAAAAAATTAGCTGATTTTAAAGCAACAGTCTTAATAGACGAAATTGATTTATATCTTCATCCAAAATGGAAATATCAATTTGTTTACAAGTTAAGAGAAGTTTTTAAAAATATACAATTTATTATGACGACGCACAGCATGACCACTATTTTAGGTGCAAGTGATGATGCTATATTTTATCAAGTCTATAAAGATGAAGAGGGATTTACTCAATTAAGTGATAAGATAGATGATATTTCTGATTATTCTGCGAATATTTTGATTACCTCTCCTTTGTTTAATATGCAAAGTGCCAAATCTCGTTCTTATGATGATGCTAAAAATAGGTTAAGTGATGATGATTATAGGGAACACCAACTTAATAGAGATATAGATAAAATGTTACAGAGTGATGAGAGTAAGAAAATAAAATTAGATATATTGAATCAACTAAAAGAGTTGTAGATGAGGGAACGAAAATATAGGAGTATAACTATTCCTAGTCATTTAAATTCAGAAAAGATAGCATTAGAATTTAAAAATAATATAACAAAAAGTGCTTATCTATCAAAAAATACACCTTATAATGATGATGCTAAATTGGTAAAAAATACTCTAAAAAAATTATACGACTATAAGTGTGCCTATTGTGAATCATTTATCAAAAATGCTTATGGAGAGATAGAACATTATCGTCCTAAAAAATCTTTTAATTTATCAAGATGTGATAGTACAAAAGCATACTATTGGTTGGCTTTTTCTTGGGATAATTTATTGCCTTGTTGTAAAAAGTGTAACATAGAAAAATCAAACTGTTTTGATGTTTTTGATAGGAGAGTAAATTATAATAAGGAGACACTAGAAGTCTTACATAAAAGTCTTCAAGGTTATAATCGTATAGAAAATCCAAAACTATTACATCCTGAAATTGATGCATTTGAAGATGATATAGTCTTTGACCATAAAGGGTTTATGCGTTCAGATAACGAAAAGGTGATATATACTAGAAGAATTTGTGATTTGAATAGAAAAAATTTACGAGAAGCAAGAGAGAAAATATTTACAAAATATCTAAAATTACTTAAAAAAAATCTTGCTTTTATGATAGAGTTACAAGAAGTAAGTGATGATTTTAAGCTACTCTTGAAAAACTTTAAACTCTATATTGTTGATGAATTAAAAGATGATAAAGCTATGAATCAAGAATATTCTTTAGTGAGTCATTATATTTATAATAATTTTGAGCATTTTTTAGAAGAGATAGACGAGAGTTATTTATCAAAAGAAGATAAAGCCATTAGTAGTAAATTATGGTTAATATATAATTAAATTTAAAGGATAAAAAGTGAAGAATTTTGCACTCATTGGAGCTTCGGGTTATATTGCACCTAGGCATATGAAAGCGATAAAGGAGACCAATAATGCTCTTGTGGCTGCGTTAGACCCTTATGATGGGATAGGTATTATGGATAGCCATTTTCCACAAGCAGACTTTTTTACAGAGTTTGAGAGGTTTGATAGATTTGTAGATAAGTGGCATAGGGATACAGGAAAAAAGATAGATTATATCTCTATCTGTTCTCCTAACTATCTGCATGATTCTCATATTCGTTTTGCTCTCAAAAGTGGAGCTGATGCAATCTGTGAGAAGCCTTTGGTGTTGAATCCGTGGAATATAGACCAACTAAAAATTATTCAAGAGGAGACAGGGCAGAGGGTCTACAATATTTTGCAACTTCGACTCCATCCTGCTATTATAGCTCTTAAAGAGAAGATAAGCAAAGAGTTAGCACAAAACCCAAATAGAGTCTATGATATTGACCTCACCTACCTTACAAGCCGTGGGAAGTGGTATTTTATCTCGTGGAAAGGGGAACAGAGTAAATCTGGTGGCATTGCTTCTAATATTGGTGTTCATTTTTATGATATGCTGTGTTGGATTTTTGGTGATGTAGAGGAGAGCATAGTCCATCTAAAAACCCCTGATGCTAATGCAGGATACTTTAGACTCAAAAATGCAAGAGTGCGATGGTTTTTGTCGGTCAATTATGACTATATTCCCCAAGAGATTCAAGCCTCAGGACAGAGAACCTACAGAAGTATCACAGTAGATGGCAAAGAGCTAGAGTTTAGTGGAGGATTTACAGATTTACACACACGAAGCTACCAAGAGATTCTCAAAGGCAATGGCTTTGGACTAGAAGAGGCGTATGGCTCTATCTCTACCGTATCCACCATTAGAAACCTAGCACCCATTGGGCTTAAAGGGGAGTACCATCCATTTTGTAAGAAGGTGTTAGTATGAGTGACGAAGGTAAATATTTGAGTAAAAACTCGTGGAGAGATAGAAGAGCATCTAAAGATAAAAAAGTTCCCAAAGAGAGCTTTTTTGTGCATGAGACAACAATTGTAGATGAGAATGTAAAGATAGGAAACAAGACAAAAATTTGGCACTTTTCGCATATTCTTTCAGGTACACGCATTGGTAGAAACTGCTCTTTTGGTCAAAACTGTGTGGTAGGTGCAGATGTAAATATTGGCAATGGGGTAAAGGTGCAAAATAATGTCTCTATCTATAAAGGTGTTGAGATAGAAGATGATGTATTTTTGGGACCCTCTATGGTCTTTACCAATGTTATCAATCCTAGGGCGTTTATTACAAGAAAAGATGAGTTTCAAAAGACTCTCCTTAAAAAGGGCTGTTCTATTGGGGCAAATGCAACTATTATTTGTAGTGTGAGTATTGGAGAGTATGCACTTATTGGAAGTGGTGCAGTTATCACTAAAGATGTAAAACCTTATGCTTTAATGGTGGGAGTTCCTGCTAGGCAAATTGGATGGGTTGGAAAGAGTGGGGATACTTTGGAGTTTATTGATGGTAGGGCTAAGGATGCGTTTGGAGAGTATGTTATAGTGGGTGATACGGTAGAGGTAGTATAGATGAAAATAGATTTCGCAAATTTACAATATCAATATCAACTTTATAAAGAAGAGATAGATTTAGCTATGCAAGGGGTTTTAGATACTTCTGCCTACATTATGGGTGAAGCTGTAACTTCTTTGGAAAAAAACCTAGAAGCTTATACAGGGGCTAAGTATGCAATTACTTGTTCTTCTGGTACGGATGCTCTACTGCTTGCTATGATGGCATTAGATATAGAGCCTGATGATGAGGTTATTACTACTCCTTTTACCTTTATTGCTACTGCTGAGACTATTGCATTTTTGGGGGCTACGCCTGTTTTTGTGGATATTGATGAAAAAACTTATAATATTGATGTAGATAAGATAGAAGAGAAAATTACACCCAAAACCAAGGCTATTATGCCAGTAAGTCTCTATGGACAACCTGCCAATATGGATAGAATCCAAGCCATAGCTAAGAGGTATAATCTCAAAGTAATTATTGATGGAGCTCAATCTTTTGGAAGTACCTATAATGGTATAAGTGATAGTAACTTAGGTGATATCTCTACAACAAGCTTTTTTCCTGCTAAGCCTTTGGGGTGTTTTGGTGATGGTGGAGCAGTATTTACTAACAATGAGAAGTTAGCTATCAAGATGAAATCTCTAAGAGTCCATGGGCAAACCAAAAGATACCATCATAAATATATTGGAATGGGTGGGAGAATGGATGCGTTGCAGTGTACTGTTGTAGATGTGAAATTAAAGTATTATCCAAAAGATTTGGCACTCCGTCAAGAGGTGGCTAGTAGATATAGACAAGCGTTAGAAGATAAAAATATACTATTGCCTTCTATTGATAGAGATGCCACTTCAGCCTATGCTCAATATAGTGTTCGAGTAGAAAACCGTGATGCAGTACAATCAAAACTAAAAGAGATGGGTATTCCTACGGCTGTTCATTATCCAATGCCTCTACATCTGCAAGAGTGTTTTGGGTACTTGGGATATAAAAGAGGTGATTTACCTATTGCAGAGCTAGTAAGTAGTGAGATTATGAGTTTGCCTATGAATCCCTATCTTAGTGATGAGGAGATAGAGTATATAGCCCAGAGGCTCTTTCTAGCTATAAAATAGTAGAGATAATAGTAGCATTTCCCTCTAGGAGTTGTACTGTGGTGTTACTCTCTTGATAAGTTACTTCTATATTAGTACTATTTGTTTCTCTAACGATTCTATCACCTGTAACAACAGTATAGACTGCACCTATTTGCATTGTTGTTTTCACTTCTGTAGATATATTCTCATCAGTTAAATTACTATCTGTGATATTGTTATCTACAGTGCTATTTCCATTTCCGCCACAACCAATTACAAAAAGTAGTGCCGAGATAAGTAGTAAATTTTTCATTTTTGTATCCTAAAATATAATTCCATGGGCAGGGACGGTAGTCGTGACCACTACAACTCTATTGAGTTCATCTACACTACTCTCTATAATATAGCTCTCATCAACTATAGTTGTAGGATAGGCATAGAGACTCTCCACCTCTTGCACAGGAAGGTCACTATACATCTTTGTAGGAGCTTCTTTACCTAGTAAGGCACTGTACCATACATTTGCCATCTTCTCATATCCTCTATCATTTGGATGTGTATTATCTGTCATATCATTGTCGTAATCTATCCCTGCACCTTGATACATATCTACAAGGACTAAGTTATCCCCATTTGCAATTCTTTTATTTACAAGTGAACGAAGATTTTTGTTAAATGATACAATCCACTCTTCATGACGCACACGGTCAAGGATAAGAGCCACAAATACTTTAATGGTATGTCCACTCTTTTCTTCATGTAAATCAACAGAATCAAGAATATCATTAATAGCACTTACACTATCATCCCAATCATTTGAACCTGCATGAAGTAAAATAATATCAGGGTCAGCATTGGTAAGCCATTTGTATGTACTCTCGGCTAACTCATAGCTTGTCCATGCAGGATGTCCTTCGTTATCAGGGTCAAATGCAGGATGTATATCTTGACCTGCTCTTTGTGAACCTACAAAATTGGCCTCAAAGTTGGCATCAGATAATTTGTACCATAAATAATTTCTATATGCACTTCGGACTCCCTCTGGTCTAGCTGGTCCTGCATCGTCTGTATGGTGGTTTTCATAGGTAATAGAGTCACCAAAGGGCATTATTCTTACTAAGTCTGAGTAGAGAAAACTACTCCCTAGAAGCACTGCTAATAGTATCTTGTTTATCATATATCATACTCCAAAAATCTAATTAAAAGCTATATTTAGATATATTATACTCAAATTAAAATAAATTCTCTATAAGATAAGAGTTAGCGAGGTAGTAGGGCATGTTATTTAACTCTTATGAATTTATATTTCTCTTTTTGCCAATAACTTTTTTTATCTACTTTTATCTCAATCACAAAAGATTAACAGAAGCGAGTAAAGGCTTTTTGGTTTTTGCCTCTTTGTTCTTTTATAGTTGGTGGAATATTGCCTATTTGCCTCTTATCCTAGTCTCTATGCTTTTTAATTATGTTGTAGGTACACATCTATCCAAAAAGAGAAGCACATCAAAACACTACTCCTCAAAATCTCTTTTGGCTATAGGTATACTCTTTAACCTAGGACTTTTGGGCTATTTTAAATATTCAGATTTTTTTATTACAAACTTTAATATGCTCTTTGAGTCAGGTGTGCCATTATTGCATCTAGCACTCCCTTTGGCAATTAGTTTTTATACTTTTCAACAAATTGCTTATCTTGTTGATAGCTATAAGCAAGAGACAAAAGAGTATGATTTTCTTAATTATGCAGTCTTTGTAACCTTTTTTCCACAACTTATAGCAGGACCAATCGTACATCATGCCCAAATGATGCCACAGTTTGCCAAAGCAAAAAACAAGGTCAAAAACTATCGCAATATTGCTTTGGGACTTTTTATTTTTTCTATGGGACTTTTTAAAAAAGTAGCTATAGCTGATAGTTTTGCTATCTGGGCTACACAAGGGTTTGATGTAGCCCAAAATCTTAATATGATAGAGGCGTGGATTACCTCTTTGAGCTACACTTTCCAACTCTATTTTGATTTTAGTGGGTATACTGATATGGCTATAGGTATTGCACTTTTGTTTAATATCTCTTTGCCTAAAAACTTTTACTCTCCCTACAAAGCTACCTCAATTCAAGACTTTTGGAGACGATGGCATATTACACTTTCTATATTTTTACGAGAGTATCTCTATATTCCATTAGGTGGTAACCGCAAAGGAGAGTTTCGTACCTATCTCAATCTCTTTAGCACATTTCTTTTGGGTGGTATTTGGCATGGAGCTGGGTGGACTTTTGTCTTTTGGGGAGCATTGCATGGGATGGCTCTTGTAGTTCATAGAGCATGGCAAAAAATTGGTTTCAAAATGAATATGATTTTAGCATGGTTTCTTACCTTTAATTTTATCAATATTGCATGGGTATTTTTTAGAGCCAAAGAGTGGGAAGATGCTATCAAAGTCCTTTATGGTATGTTCTTTGGAGCAATTACTTTGCCTACACCTCTAAAAGAATATATAACTATCGAAGGGGTAGCATTTGGAAAATGGAGTGAGCTATTTTATAGTGACCCTCAAATATTTATATGGCTACTTGCAGGTTTTGTTGTTGTTCTTTTCTTCAAAAACTCTATGCAACTCAAAGAGAGTTTTAGACCCAATATAATAAATTTAATTCTAACGGTTCTTTTTTTCTTATCTATTTTTATTCTCTATAGAAAGAGTGAATTTATCTATTTTAATTTCTAGGATTCTCAATGACACTTGATTCCAAAAACTATCTAAAGATACTATTTTCCATACTGATTACACTTATGATTATGGCTGTTATCTATAGTTACTATTTTATCAAACACTATCCCATACCCATCACCAACCGTATCTCACTTGATGCTAAAATTACTTTTATAAAAGAGAATATTGATATTGATAGTGTTGATACCATTATAGTTGGCTCTTCTATAGGGCTCAATAATGTCCAAGGAGAGACACTACAAAAAAGCTCTACACAAGCCAAGAGTGTTTTAAACCTCTCTGTTTATGAGGCTACCCCACCACAAATAGAGCAGATACTCCAACTTACCCCCACATTCCCCAATCTTAAACGAATTATCTACTCTGCACAGTATTCAGATTTTGCTTATGAAGGAAAACTCAAAGAGTATAATGCTACATTTATCGGCTCTTACATTAAAGGCTCTTTATCTACTAAAGAGAAGTTTACATTCTATTTTAAATCATGTCAAAATATCTTTTTTTGTATAAAGAGAGCGTGGAATTGGAGAGATAAGTATCAACAAAATAACCAATTCACTTACCTAGGATTTGATGCTACAGGCAGTGTCCCTTTGCATATTTATGGTGATGATATTATCGCTTCACGATGGCAAAAACCACACTCTAACAGACAAAATAATCGAACATTCGACGCACTTGACCGCATGAGTCTTAGAGCCAAAAATTTGAATATAGATTTTATCTTTGCCCTGCAACCCTATCGCCAACCACTTATAGACAAATTCCCCCATGTAGCTCCTACTATACAAAAATTCACCCAAAGAGTCAAAAATATTATGAGCAAAAATAGTGGTAAATTTATAGACCTCCACAGTAAACTCCACTTAAAAGATGCCTATTTTGCAGATAGGTCACATCTTAATGATAAAGGGAGTCTACTTAGTAGCCAAGCTTTAGGAGAGTTTTTGGATAAGTAAGTAGTTCTCTTTAAAGCCTTTGATAATATTAATTAAGTATAATCATTATAAGAAAAATTTATTATAAAGGGTATAGATGAAAAAGTATATTTTACCATTGGCTTTGTTGGTAAGTGGGGCTAATGCATTAGATCTAAGATATGGACAGGGTGACTTTGAGTGGAGTGCTAATTTTGCTGGTGTTATGGACTCTTCTGTTACTTTAGATGACAAGGTAGTAAGTATTAGTGAACAGCATCAAAATTTTGCTAATTCATCTTGGTACTATTTTGGTAATATTGATATTCATAGCTCTAATACGCTAGACCAAGTGACTGATATAGCAGATGGGATTGTGGATTTATTGCCTTTTGCACCCGATAGTATCGTACCTTTTCCTAGTAGTTTTGAGGTAAGTGGTGTTGATTTTGATATTGGTATTGGATATGATATTATCCAAGATGAGAGAGGCTATTTGGGTGTAGGTGTTATGACTGGTATCTCTACACCTTTTATGGAGATGCATAACTACATAGATACTATAGACTTTATAGATACAATACTCGAAGAGACAAGCACAGATGTTAAGACCTATAAGTTTGGTATTAGTCTCCAAGGGGCATATAGTATTACTCCAAACCTCTCTATGTATGGTACTACTATCTATGCTACACAAACTGGTGAGATGAGTAATGATTTGATAGATGGAGATTTTGATGTCTCTGGTACATATAGCTCTTTTGATATAGGTCTCAAATATTACCCATCAGAAGTTATGCCAGACCAAGCAAACTTCTATATCAAGGGAGGATATGCTTATAAACATTGGGATATTGATGATATAGAGATGAGTATAGGAGGCGTTATCTTGCCTGATATGATGTCTCTTATAACTACAGAGATGACTAGTGACTTTATTTATGTAGGTGTTGGGTTTAGTTTTTAAAACTCTCTTTTGGTGTTAGGAACTCTCCTAGCACTTCTCCTCTACTATAGCGTCCAAAAACTCTCTTTCAAAACAAAACGATATAATCACATTTATGAAACAGACCAAGGAATAGACTTTGAAAAAACCTGAAGATATTTTTAATTTTAGTCAAACAAGTGATGAGTGTATTAAGTGTGGAAAATGTATACCTGTGTGTACTATCCATCAAGTAAATCCTGATGAAGTTACCTCTCCTCGTGGGTTTATTGACCTGCTTGGAGCATACCAACAAGGGAATCTTGATCTTGATAAAAATGCAAAAGATATTTTTGAAAGTTGCTTTTTGTGTACAGCCTGTGTAGAGGTCTGCCCCAACTCTTTGCCTACAGATATGGTTATCGAAGAGGTCAGAGCAGATATAGCTGATAAGTTTGGTATAGCATGGTTTAAAAGAGCTTTCTTTACGCTACTAAGGCACCGATGGCTTATGGATATTATGATGAAGCTAGGCTATACTTTCCGTACTTGTGGCTTTAGCAATGATACCAAACGAGGGGGAATTATTCCTCGCTTTCCAATGCCTCTTATCAAGAGTGGTCGATTGCTTCCTTCATTGAGTAAGACCAGTTTTCTTAATAAATATCCCCAAGAGATAAAGCATGGTGGCAAAAGACGCGTAGCTATTTTTATTGGTTGCTTGGCAAACTACAACTATACAACTGTAGGTGATAGTTTGATTGATATTCTCCAAGAGCTTGGTATTGATGCTTTTATCCCCAAAGACCAACTCTGTTGCTCTGCACCTGCCTACTTTACTGGTGACTTTTATACTGTAGAGACACTTACAAAAAAGAATATAGAGTACTTTGAGACATTTATTGATGATGTAGAGGCTATTATTATTCCTGAAGCTACCTGTTCTGCAATGATAAAGCATGATTGGGAGACTTTTTTGAATAATCATCAAATGCAAGATTGGGCATACCGTGCAAAACAACTCAATAAAAAAATATTTATGGCTACAGAGTGGTTAGAAGAGAATACAGACCTCAAAGAGAGACTTGCAAAAAAAGGCAAAACTATCTCTGAAACCATTACTTATCACGATGCCTGTCATGCCAAAAAAGTCCAAGGTATACATAAACAGCCTAGAGACCTCTTATCTCAAAACTATACAATTACAGAGATGAGTGACTCTGATAGATGCTGTGGATTTGGTGGTGTCACGATGCAAACAGAAAAACATCACCTCGCCGAAGCTGTGGGTAAACCAAAAGCAGCAATGATAGAAGAGACCAAAGCAACTATAGTAAGTGCAGAGTGTAGTGCATGTAGAATGCAAATAGGAAACTCACTCAAACAAGCAGAGGTAGATGTGGTCTTTAAAAATCCCGTAGAGCTTATTGCTAAGGCACTTAAAGTATAAATAAAAATTTAAAGGATAAGAATGAGAGTATTAAACACAAATTATGATGATAGTGCTAAATTTGTTTTAAGATTTACAGTAGGTTTTTTAATGTTGTTTCATGGCATAGGTAAAGTATCACATGGAGTTTCTTTTTTAGAAGGTATGTTTACAAATGCGGGACTTCCTGCATTTATGGCTTATGGTGCATATTTAGGAGAAATCTTAGCACCTTTAATGTTGATTATTGGCTTTAGGGTCAAAATAGCTTCACTCCTTATTATCGGTACAATGATTGGTGCAATTGGGCTTGCTCACTTAGGAGATATTTTTGCCATAACAAAACATGGTGCATGGGCTATTGAACTTCCAATGTTCTATATGTTAGCGTCACTTACTATATTTTTGCAAGGAGCAGGAAAATACAGTGTAGATGAAAGGTCTTCATAATCATTTTGCAATGTGAGTAAGGGCAGTTATTAATATTTATCTATGCCTCAAGTTCTTTTAGTCTGTTTTTGGAAATGCTAGGTCATTAGCACTAGAGTATTTTTGATTGCAGAAATAGTTAGTTTTATAGCTTTATTATTTATTATGATTTTTCATAAAGGGTATCATTAGGTATGATACCCCTTTGCATGGAAAAGGAAATTACATTCCCATTCCAGGCATACCGCCCATTCCGCTCATATCAGGCATAGCTGGAGGAGCTGTTGGAGCTTCTTTAATATCGCTTACTGTTGCTTCTGTAGTAAGGAGTAGACTTGCTACTGAAGTAGCATTTAAAAGTGCTACTCTTCCTACTTTAAGAGGGTCAATAATCCCTGCTTCTAGCATATCTACATACGCACCAGTAGCTGCATTAAATCCTAAGTTAGCATCATCACTATTTGCAATTTTATC
This sequence comes from Sulfurovaceae bacterium, assembly GCA_016744805.1. Lineage (GTDB taxonomy): Bacteria > Campylobacterota > Campylobacteria > Campylobacterales > Sulfurovaceae > SZUA-451. The sequence goes on along the minus strand of JADGDQ010000005.1, from coordinate 42,028 downwards.
TGCAACTACACCTGCGTCAAATCCTGCGTTAGATGCAATCTGTTTCATTGGTGCAGTAATAGCTCTAAGAATAATCTCTGCACCTACTTTTTCATCATTTTCAAGGTCAAGAGATACTTTTTTACTTGCTTTTACAAGTGCTGCACCACCACCAATAACAATACCTTCATCTACGGCTGCTTTTGTAGCAGAGAGTGCATCATCAACACGGTCTTTTTTCTCTTTCATCTCTGTTTCAGTGGCTGCTCCAACTTTGATAACAGCTACACCACCGCTAAGTTTTGCGAGTCTCTCTTGGAGTTTTTCTTTGTCATATTCACTGCTTGTTGTCTCTACTTGAGTTTTAATCTCATTTACTCTAGCAGTCACAGCATCAGGATGACCTTTGCCATCTACAATAACAGTATTGTCTTTGTCTATCACTACTCTTGATGCTTGACCTAGGTCTGCTAAAGAGGCTTTTTCTAGTGAAAGACCTAGCTCTTCAGTGATAAGTGTTGCACCTGTAAGAATAGCTATATCTTGAAGCATTGCTTTTTTTCTATCACCAAAACCAGGAGCTTTTACCGCAGCGATGTTAAGAACACCTTTGAGTCTATTGAGAACAAGAGTTGCCAGTGCTTCACCCTCTAGGTCGTCAGCAATAATAAGAAGTGGTCTTCCTGATTGTTGAATTTGTTCTAATATAGGCACTAAATCTTTCAATGATGTAATTTTGGCATCTGTGATTAAAAGAAGAGGCGCTTCTAGTTCACACGACATTTTTTCACTATTTGTTACAAAATATGGACTCAAATATCCTCTATCAAACTGCATACCTTCTACAACTTCAAGGTCGTCTTGGATACCTTTTGCCTCTTCTACAGTGATAACACCATCTTTACCAACTCTCTCCATAGCCTCAGCAATCAAATTACCAATAGCTTCATCAGAGTTTGCAGAGATAGTTGCTACTTGTGCTATCTCTTTTTTGCCACTTACATCTTTTGCCATCTTTTTAAGCTCTTCGATGATAGCATTAGAAGCTTTATCCATTCCTCTTTTTACTTCAATAGGGTTAGCTCCAGCAGTGATGTTTCTAAGACCTTCTTTGAAGATAGAGTGAGCAAGTACAGTAGCTGTAGTAGTACCATCACCAGCCTCTTCAGCAGTGTTACTTGCTACCTCTTTTACAAGTTGTGCACCCATGTTTTCTAGCGTATCAAGTAGCTCTATCTCTCTAGCTACACTTACACCATCTTTTGTAATATGTGGTGCACCATAGCTTTTTTGAATAAGTACATTACGACCTCTAGGTCCCATTGTTACTTTTACTGCGTCTGCTAACTTCTCTACACCACTATATAAACCATTTCTTGCTACATCAGAATAAAATATCTCTTTAGCCATTATATATATTTCCTTTTTTTATTAATTATTGTTTTTATTTATTATTGAAGAATGCCCAAAATATCGTCACTTGTCAAGATTAGAAGCTCTTGGTCATCAAGTGTAATCTCAGTACCACCATATTTGCCAAATATAACTGTATCACCTTCATTGATGCCCTCATCAAGTGCATCAGGTCCTACTGCTATTACTTGACCTTGTTGTGGCTTTTCTTTGGCTGTTCCTGGTAAAATGATACCTGAAGCAGTAGTAGTAACCTCAGGGGCTCTTTGTATTAATACTCTATTTGCTAATGGTTTAAAACCCATTGTATCTCCTTGATAAATTTTTGTTATTGTATCAATTAAAATGTAAATATAGATAAAATTTGAAAAATACTTGACAATAAAAGGATATTCTGATATTATTCCGTCTCTTCAAACAAAGTGGTAAGGTAGCTCAGCTGGTTAGAGCGCTGGTCTCATAAGCCGGAGGTCGGGGGTTCGAGTCCCCCTCTTACTACCACTTAATCCCAATTTATTTCTACTATCTAATTATATTTATGTTATTATTTAAAAAAGAGTCAATAAGTGTTTATAATTCAAAAATTATTAGTATCCATAGTATTGTTTATTCTTTTTTTTGTAAATATTTCTCAAGCAAGTATGTTGAAAGAGCAATTTAAAAAAATTGATAAAGAAGAAGAGTTATTAATCTCTATCTTATTGCAAGAAAAGAGTAGAATATTAAAAAAAGAACAAGAAAAAAAAGAGATAGCTCTTAAAAAAGCAAGAGATAAGCGTATTACTGCAAAAATTAATTTATCGCAACAAAGGATGGAAGTTTTTCATGGTGATAAGTTGATTTATGAGTGGAAGGTCTCTACCGCACGGCGGGGGTATAGAACACCACTAGGCAAATATAAACCTCTCTATCTTGTTAAAATGCACTACTCAAGGAAATATCATAACTCACCAATGCCACACTCTATATTTTTTAATGGTGGATATGCTATCCATGGAACAAAGTCTATTCGTCGTTTAGGAAAAAAAGCTTCCCATGGTTGTGTTAGGCTTCATCCAAAGAATGCACAAAAACTCTATAGGTTGGTTTTGAAGTATGGTAAAACTAATACCTCTATAGAGATTGTAAAATAAATATTATACTAAGGATATACATGAAAAAAGCTCTACTTTTAATAGTAGCAATTTTATTACTTTTAACTCTTTTATTATTTTTAAACAAAGATAGTAAAAATGTTGATACCAAAGCTCAGAAGAAGGTAGTTGTTACAACAATTTATCCTCTTTATTATATAACTAAAGAGATTGTAAAAGAGCATATTACAGTACAAAGACTTATTAAACCAGGGAGTGAAATGCACTCTTTTTCTCCTACTCCTAAAGATATGCTAGAGTTGGTAAATGCTGATATATTAATAACCTTAGGTCAAAAGTTAGAGCCATGGATTGTTAAAATGGTAGAAGCAACAAAGATTGATTCTCTCTCTCTAGGGCATAGCTTAAATCTTATTACACATAAGGATGATAATTCTGATCATCATGCACATAGCAAAGATGAAGAGTGTAATCATGATGTGGGTGTTGATCCTCATGTATGGCTAGATTTTGATAATAATCGTAAGATACTTAAGATTATTCGCCAAAAGCTTATAGATCTTTATCCACAACACAAAGAAGCCTTTAACAAAAATGCAAATAACTTAGATGATAAATTTAAAAAATTGAAAGCACTCTATCAAGAGAAGTTAAGCAGTTGTAAAAAAGATACTATTCTTGTGGGACATGATGCTTTTGCCTATATGGAAAAAGCATATAACTTTGATTCTCAGAGTATTATGGGAGTTTCTGCACATTCTAAACCAAATGCAGGAAAGATTGCGAAGCTTAGTCACAGTATTGAAGACAATAATATAAGTATACTTTTTTATGATCCACTTGTTTCTAGCAAGAGTGCTACACAACTTGCTACAGATCAAAACTTACAACTACTTTCTTTATATACTTTAGGTAACATATCTCTTGATGATGAACGCCAAGGAAAAGATATGATAGAACTTTTTTATCATAATCTTACACAATTACAAAAAGGTCTTGAATGCCAGTAATTAGCGTTCAAGACTTAAACTATCAAGTAGGAGAACAGAAGATACTTTCTGATATTTCTTTTGATATTACTCAGGGTGAATATGTTGCATTAGTTGGTCCAAATGGTGGAGGAAAAACAACACTTATAAAAGTACTTTTAGGATTAATTACTCAAAATAGTGGAAAAATCCAGATTTTAGGTAGTGAAAAAAAGCGTTTTAAAAAATGTTACAAAATAGGGTATGTTCCTCAAAATGTCTCTTTGTTTGATAGCAATTTCCCCTTAAGTGTATATGAAACAGTTGCCTTGGGCTTGGCTAGTAGAAAACCTTGGTTCTCTTTCTTGTCACCCAAAGATAAAGAGATGATTGATATAGCACTGCAAAAAGCTTCTATTACGCATCTTAAAGAAAAAAACCTTTCGCAACTCTCTGGTGGACAGAGACAAAGAGTTATGATAGCTAGAGCATTAGTTAGTAGACCAGAAGTCTTGATATTAGATGAACCTAGCACAGGTGTAGATATAGTCTCTCAACAAAAATTTTATCAATTTTTAAAAAGTCTTAATATTGATTATAAATTAACTATTATTTTTATTACTCATGATTTAGGTGTAATTGCTGATGATGTGACTTATGTATTGTCTATCAATCAGAAACTTGTTTTCTCTGGTACAGCCCAAGAGATGTTAAGTTGTGAAAGTGCTACAGAGCTTTATGGTATCAAAAGTCATGTTGTAGGGCATCACTGTAGTAGTCATGCATCTTAAAGAGGATATATAATGTTTGAAATTTTTGAATATGAGTTTATGCAAAGGGCTTTTATTGTAGGTATTTCATTATCTATTTTAACAGCTATACTTGGGAGTTTTATAGTCCTTAAACGCTATGCTATGCTTCCTGATGCTCTCTCTCATATTGCACTTCTTGGTGTTGGAATTGGATTAGTAACACACACCTCTCCCATTTATATTCCTATAATAGTTGCTGCTGTAGCAGGGGTTGCAATTGAGTACCTTCGTTATAAAAAACAGCTCTATTCAGATGCTATTTTATCTATTTTTTTATCAGGGGCATTGGCATTAGCAATTATACTTATTAATCTATCAGATGGATTTAATGCTTCGCTTTTTGCATACCTCTTTGGATCAATTACTGCTGTAAGTAATGAAGAGATGATGCTTACTGTGGGCTTTACTATTTTTGGTTTATTGCTCCTTTTGGGAAGCTATAGAAAATTGCTTTTTGTAACCCTTGATGAAGAGACAGCAAAAGCTAGTGGTATTGCTGTCTTTGGACTTAATATTATGCTTGTAGTGTTAAGTGCTGTAACTGTGGCATTGGCTATGAGAATAGTTGGGATATTATTAATAGGAGCTTTAATGGTGCTTCCCATCTCAACAGCACTTTTGTACAAAGAGAATTTTCTCAAAAGTTTAGTTATGGCAACACTCTTTTCTTTGGTCTCTGTGATTATGGGGCTTTTAATCTCTTTTTATTTAGGACTCTCTTCAGGTGCCGCTATTGTATTAGTAGCACTACTCTTTTTTATCACTTCACTATTCTTAAATTGGTAAGTATAAAAGACAAAAATAACTTCTTTTTAAGACAATTATTAATATAATTTATAATTAAACTAAGTAAAAGTAATACTTTTACTTAGTAAATAAAGGAACAACTATGTTAGATAATTTATTAAATGATCTTAAAGCAATTGGTGGATATAAAGCAGCGGCAGTATTAGATTCAACAGGAGAGGTATTAGTCTCTGATGCTTCTAATCTGAAAGGTGATTTAGATATGGCAGTTGCTGTATTTAATGACATTTTTAGTACAGGACATAAAACCGTAAATAAACTTTCATTAGGAATGATGAAAACTATGCAATTTATGACTTCTGATGGAGTAATACTTATGGAGTGTTCTGGTGCAGATGATAGAGTTCATCTTCATATGTTTGTTGTTTTGGGTGCAGATGGAAATCATGCCTTAGCAAGAATGCAAATGGCAAAGATAATACCTCAAGCAGTGAATGAACTTACTGCATAGGTAGCAAAAAAGAATAAAGTATCTATCTATTATTTTTATATTTAGATGATGTACACTGTTTAAGGTTATTTTTTGTACAATCTATAATATATGTACGGTTAAGGTATGTGTTATATTAGACTAAAAAATTAAGGAGTATATATGTTAGATACGATACTAGATGATGTCAAAGAAATTGGTGGTTATAAAGCTGCAGCTATTTTAGATTCAACAGGTGAGGTTTTAATTTCGGATGCTTCAAATTTAAAGGGTGATTTAAATATGGCGGTAGCTGTTTTTAATGATATTTTTGTTACAGGACATAAAACTGTTTCAAAATTATCTCTTGGAATGATGAAAAATATGCAATTTATGACTTCTGATGGTATTATTCTTATGGAGTGTTCTGGTGCAGATGAGCGAGTTCATATTCATATGTTTGTTATTCTTGGTGGTGAAGGTAATCATGCACTTACTAGAATGCAGATGGCAAAAGCGATCCCTAAAGCAGTTGCCGAATTAACAGCATAAAAAGAGATAATCACCAATATTATGGTGATTATCTTATCTCCATTTCTTTACATTTAAATAGTAAATTAAAGAAATTTATTCACTAATATTTTCTTTTAATGTTAGGATAATCTCCTCTAAGATATAATGAAAAATTAATCTATTTTACTATGAGTAATATTTAAGATAAAATAATAGTATCAAGGGCATCGTAACTATGAGAACTTTTAAAAAAGAGATTAAAGGTGAAGAACTCCTATCATTAGTATTAAGTACTGCTGATCATATTAAAGATGAAGAGGATAATATATATATTATCCAACGCATTGAAAAAATGTGTATAGAGGCTTTTTCTGCTGAGTGGGCTATTGTGTGGTTTAAAGATTTAGAAAGTGATACTCTTTATAGCCAAACAGTCAACAAATCTATACAGACAAAAATAAGTGCAAAAAAAGGTTTAATAGGCAAATGTTACCAAAGTAAAAAAGCAATTTTATTTAAACATGTAGTTACAGAACGAGAGTATAATAGTAGTATTGATAATGCTTTAAATGTAGATCAAAAAGATATAATATTGTCTCCAATTTTATCTAAAAAAGGTAAGATTATTGCTCTGCTTCAAATATCTAATAGTATCAAAGATATTCAACAATTTACAGAAGGTGACTTAGGAAAATTAGGTGTCATTAATACACATATTACACCTATTCTTAAAATGGTTCAAAATGGAATATTAGATAGTAGTAACCTTAATCATAGTCCAGAAGTTTTTAGCTCCAAATTAGAAGACACAATTAAACAGCTTACTCTAGAAAAAGAACAGGCTGAACATGCTATGGTATCTAGCACTCGTTTCTTGGCAGAAGTAGCCCATGAGATTAGAACTCCTATGAATGCAGTTATGGGATTTTTGGAACTCTTACAAATTGATGAAACCAATGAAGACAAACGACTTTATCTTGATACTGCTCTTAAAAGTGGTGCGATGATGGTAGCTTTAGTTAATGATCTTTTGGATTTTGCCAAGATAGAACAAGGAATGATGGAGTTAGAATCTTTGGTCTTTAATCCTATCGAAGAGTATACAAGTATGGGACCACTTTTTTCAAGTCGTATGAAAAAAAGTGAGCTTTTCTTCCATACTTTTATTGACCCAAATATACCTATCAAAATCAAAAGTGACCCTCATCGTGTGAAGCAAATTCTTTCTAACCTTATTAGTAATGCTGTTAAATTTACACCAAAAGGTGGAAAGATTGCTTTAGAGGTTCTTTATGAACATCAAAAACAAGCAATAATTTTTAGTGTAATAGACACAGGTAAAGGTATTGCTAAAGAGAAGCAAAAAGAAATTTTTGAAGCATTTAAACAAGAAAAAAATTCTATCTCTCGTGAGTATGGAGGCACAGGATTAGGACTCTCTATTAGCCAAAAACTAGCAAACTTATATAGTTCTACGCTAGAAGTAGAGAGCCAAGAGGGTAAAGGGAGTAGATTTCATTTCTCTATGCCTCTTGATGGTAAGGTTATAGATAGTTCTATGAAGTATGATGGGACACTTTATGATGATATAGAGATTAAACTTATTTTCAAAGAGACTTGTAAAAGTACAGAAGAGATACTTTTTCAATATTTTGATGCATTTAAAATACCAAGTAAAAAAATAGAGTCTTTAAATAGTTGGGAAAGTGTAGAGACAGATACTACACATATATTTTGTGGACGAGATACTTTAGATAAAGAAGCAATTCAAGAGATGTTAGATCATGGTATTACTGTTACAATTATGAAAAAGGATATTTTCAAAAACTATAAGGAGGGTCTTACAGGAGAAGTCTATGAACTCCCTTGTGCTTTTGGTCCTGATAAGCTCTATAATGTAATGTTTGGTCGTGATTTGCTCAGAGAAATGAGTGACTCTTCAGGTCAGAAAATAGTAGCCTTAGTTGTAGATGATAATAGTATTAATATACAATTTTTAAAGGCTGTATTAGGTCGTATAGGTGTAGATATAGAGGGTGCAGAAAATGGTCAAATTGCTGTTGAAGCATATAGTAAAGCCATAGAGCAGGGTAGAAGATATAATATTATTTTTATGGATGAGCATATGCCTATAATGACAGGAATGGAAGCTACTCTAGAGATTTTAGAAATTGAGAGACAAAAAGGCTATGCCCATACCCCTATTATTGGACTAAGTGGAGATTCTACAGAAGAGCATCGTAGTAAATCAATAGAAGCAGGAATGGATGATAGTATTACAAAACCTGTACATGTCAAAGATATAACAGCAATTCTTAAAAGATTTCTGCATCATAAATAAATTAAAAAAAGGAGTAGTATAATGAAATTATGTAAACCAATTATAATAGGAATAAGTGCTTTATTATTAGGTGGATGTTCAGGTTCATCAGTTGGACCTAATACACAAGGAGGTATAGCTGCAGGTGCTGCCACAGGAGCTATTCTTGGAGGAGTACTAGGTGGCTCTGGTAGAGACATGGCTTTAGGAGCTGCACTAGGTGCAGTTACTGGTGGTGCTATTGGATATAATTTAGATCAACAGGCTAATGATATAGCAAGATCTTTAGGAACAGGTGTTAATAACGACCCTTTAGCATACCTCGACCCTAATCAAGATTTAATTGTCTCCAATAATGGTAAATATGTTAAAATCATGTTTCGTGATAGTATGATGTTTGCTACTAACTCTGCTAGGCTTACTTCTAGTGCTTCGTATAAAGTGGGTAAAGTAGCAAATATTCTTAAACAGTATCCACAAACCATAGTTGAAACAGCAGGACATACAGATAAAAGAGGTGGATATAATCATAATATGAGCCTCTCACAAGCAAGAGCAAAAAGTGTAGCTGATAGACTTTATAGCACAGGTATTCAAAACAATAGTTATGTAACAGGATGTTCATATAGTAAACCTCTTGTTGAAAATAGCTCAAGTACAAATATGGCTCTTAATCGAAGAGTAGAGGTCTATTTATATCCTAGTAATGATGTTCGTGTAAATGCATGTAGATAGAGACTTTTTCTCTCTTGGGTAAGATAAATTTTATCTTACCTCTCCTCCAACTCTCCTATAAAATTCCTTTTTTTATTTTTTTATGACATTTTTATGATAAACTTAATATAGATTAATACTTAATAAGGAGTAGCAAGATGAAAAATATATGGTTTAGATTTGTAGTAGTGTGGATATTAGCACTCTCTTCAACAATAGCAAGTGATAATCCAAGAGCAGTTATTATCTTTGATGCATCAGGGAGTATGTGGGGGCAGATTAATGGTGTGACAAAGATAGAGATTGCTAGAGATGCTCTAAAAAATGTAGTCAAAGAGTGGAATTCTGATGTAGAGCTAGGACTCACTGTTTATGGGCATCGCTCTAAAGGTGACTGTAATGATATAGAGACAGTTATTCCTGTAGGGAAGATAGATAAAAATAGAGTAGTCTCTACGGTGATGGATATCAAACCTAAAGGCAAGACCCCCATTAGTCGCTCTTTGAAGAAGGTGGCTGATGAGATTAAATATACAGAAGAGAAAGCGACTATCATACTCATCTCTGATGGCAAAGAGACTTGTGATCCAAATCCCTGTGCAGTAGCCAAAGAGTTGGAGCAGAATGGTATAGACTTTGTGGTGCATGTTATTGGCTTTGATGTAGATAAAAAGACAGCTCAAGAGTTGGGATGTATCGCAGCTGCAACAGGTGGTGAGTATTTCCCTGCCAAAAATGCAACAGCACTCAATAATGCTATGAAGACCATAGCCAAAAAGGTCGAAGTAGTAGAGCCCAAGCCCACCCCCAAACCAATACCCAAGCCTGTAGTCAAAAAACTCAAAAACAATATAGAGGTCTCAGCATCCGAAAAAGAGGGTGGCAAGTGGGTCAAAGCCTATCACCGTATCTATAGAGCCGAAAATGGACAAAAGATAGATGGACAACTTACAAGTGTCAACTCCACACAAAAAGATGCAGGAAAAACTCTCCTAGATGATGGTTCATATATGCTACAGTCAGAGTACAATGAGTTCAAAGTCCAAACACCATTTGAAATAAAAGCAGGTGAAGTGACCAAACTCCATGCAGTGATGGGACAGACAGGAACCATGGAGATATCAGCATCTGAAGAGCAAGGTGGCAAGTGGGTCAGAGCCTACCACCGTATCTATAAAGTCATAGACGGAGCCAAAGAAGAGAGGGAGACCGCAGGTTTCTCCTCTACCAAGAAGAGAGTAGGAGAGAGACAGATAGCTACTGGTAAGTATATTGCGATATCAGAGTACAATGAGTTCAAAGTCCAAACACCATTTGAAATAAAAGCAGGCGATGTGACCAAACTCCAAGTAGCTATGGGTCAGACAGGAACCATCGAAATCTCAGCTTCTGAAAAAGAGGGTGGTAAATGGGTCAAAGCCTATTACCGTATCTATAAAGTGATAGATGGGGTCAAAGAAGATAGAGAGATGAAAGGCTTCTCCTCTACGAAGAAGCGAGTAGGAGAAGCACAGATAGCTACTGGTAAATATAGTGTCAAGTCAGAATATAATGAATTTAAACAAAATACACCATTTGAGATAAAAGCAGGTGAAGTGACCAAACTCCAAGTAGTGATGGGACAGACAGGAACTATAGAAATATCAGCATCTGAAAAAGAGGGTGGTAAATGGGTCAAAGCCTATCACCGTATCTATAAAGTGATAGATGGGGTCAAAGATGATAGAGAGACAAAAGGTTTCTCCTCCACGAAGAAACGAGTAGGAGAAGCACAGATAGCTACTGGTAAGTATATCGTGATATCAGAGCATAATAGATTTAAAAAGGAGCAAAGCATAGAGATAAAAGCTGGTGAAGCCACCAAACTCAATGTTGTTTTTGGTCAGTTTCTGTTGGGAGCTAAGTGTTCTGATATGCAAGAGCAGGTAGATTATGAAGTCTATGCAAGTAGTGGACAGTTGATTTATGAAGAGAGAGCTAAGTGTTCTAACTTAGTGAAGATAACTCTAGATAATGGTAACTATACAGTAGAAGCAAAGATTAGTAGTGGGAAAAAAGAGGCAAAGTTTATGGTAGGAACTGAGCAAGAAAATAAACTAATAGTTGATTTAACAAATCTCAATCACAAAGAGGAGATTGAAGCAGATAGGCAAGAGCCTCTTACTCCATTGGTTGAGCCTAAGGAAAGTAGTGGAAAAATTACTCTAGGTGATAAAGAGATAGAGATTAAAGGTATCAGTAAAAAAGATGCTGAGCAAATTGAGAAGTTGGGTGCAGTACTAGGTGCATTAGGTGGTGTGATGCAGGGTAGTACTCAAGAGAAAAAAGCAGAACAAGAGACCAAGAATACGCAAGCAGATAAAGAGTTTGAAGATATGAGTAAAAATCTTGATATGTATACAAAATAAAGGAGAATAAAATGGTAAAAATAGTAAAAATTTCAATGATGGCATTGCTAGGGAGTAGTTTGGCTTTTGCAGGGGCTAGTCAAATGCAAAAGTATGAAGTGAAAAGTGGAAAGATCACTTATGAAATCAAAGGTTCTGCTGATATTATGGGTATGGTCAAAACAAAAACTATTGGTAAAAAGAGAGTAATTTTTGATGAGTATGGAGTACAAAATCTAGTAGAAGAGAACAAAGTAGAGAAGAAAACAACTCAGGGTCAAACAGAGACTACAAAAAGCCATACTATGGTCTATATGAAAGATAGTATACTCTATCAAGTTGATTTCTCAAAAAAGAGAATCATGCGAATGCAAAATCCAACTGCTGCTATGGGAGCCTTGATGGGTGGTGAGAAAAGTATGAAACAGACTGGCGAAGAGATGATGAAGCAGATGGGTGGTAAAAAAATAGGTAGCGATAAGGTACTAGGTTACACTTGTGATGTATGGCAGATTATGGGAAGTGTAAAGCAGTGTATGTACAAAGGTATACCACTAAAAGTAGAGTCAGATATGATGGGTATGAAGAGTACAGAAATCGCAAGTAAAATAGAGTTTGATATCTCTATTACTAAAGAGAATTTTGAGTTACCTGATTTTCCTATATATGATACGCAAGGAAATATATTAGACAAAAATAAGCTTGATAGTATGGATAAAAAAGATGAAGCTAAAACCATGCAGGTAAGTGAAGATATGGCAGTGCTAGGGGCAACAGTAGCTACGGCTATGCAAAATGCAGGTGTTCAAAAAGGTGAGACTCCAACCAAAGCTCAAGAAGCCGAGATGAAAAGTGCTATAATGAGTGCTATGTTACCTCAAATGAAAGAGCAGATATTAGGTCAAGAGAGTATTTTACTATTTGGAAAAGAGTGTTTAGGTAAAGCAGATACACTTAAAGAAGCAAATATTTGTAATCAAAAAGCAAATAAGATGAGTGATGAAGAGGAAGAGGATTTTAATGAGTGGAATCAAAAAATCAAAAAAGAGGTACTAGGATTTATTGAACAAGGTATTTCTCAGATGGATTGTATTAAAAAGGCACAAAATATGAATGAGGCACAACAGTGTATGCCTATGGAGTAAGCGTGTTTTAGAGTGGGATTAGTTCCACTCTATATAAGTTTTGGCTGTAGAGATATCATTATACAAAAATGACTCTTCGCCATGTTTAGTTTGTACTGTAATAGATGTTGTGTCAGCTTGTTTTAAAGTACCTTTTACTCTCTCTTGATTAGGAATTTTAAGTTTAACTTTTTCTCCTATAGCATGTTGAAAGTGTGTAGGTTTAACAAGTTTTCTCTCTATGCCAGGAGAGCTTACTTCTAGGCGATAGTGAGAATTCATTGGTGGATGAACATCAAGAAAAGGTGAAAGCTCATTAGAAATTGTAGCACATAAATCAAGTGAAACACCACCTTCTTTAGTGATATAAACCCGAAATATGGTCTCTTCAAATTCTGTTACTACTTCAGTATCATAAAAAAGAGCATCATTTCCTTTGATAATTTTTTCTATCTCTTTATCAAGATTCATCACTCTCTCCTTTAGGCTTTTTTTTCTCAATTTGTTTAAAAAGCTCTTCAATTCTCATAGCTTTTTCTAACTGCTCATCAAATTCAAATGTAAATCTAGGAGCTTTAAACCATCCCTCACTCTGTTTACAATGATTTTGGACATATCCTGCAACACTACGAAGTTGCTTAAGTGCTTCTTGTTGTTCTTTTGGAGAGAGAAATGATGGCTCTAAATAGACCTTAGCATCACTACGCCCTTTAGAACAGACAACATCTATAACAAGCAAAGAGTTAATACGACTATCGCTAAGACTATTGAGTGCCTCAGGGATAATCTCTTTGAGTACAGACTCTACACGGTGTCTTTTAATCTCCTCTTGGGTCATAGAGAGACTTGCTCCTCTACATCTTTAAATGTTTCAATAATATCACCAGCTTTAATATCATTATATTTGTCCATCATAATACCACACTCGTAACCATTTTTTACTTCTCTAGCATCTTCGGTAAATCGTTTTAATGATGAGACACTACTTGTGTAGATTACAACACCATCACGAATAATCCGTGCATTACTTCCACGGATAATAGAACCATCAATAACTTTAGATCCAGCAATTGTTCCCACTTTAGCTACAGTAAATGTTTCACGAACTTCTGCTTGACCTGTAACTTCTTCAGTAATAACAGGACTCATCATACCACCAAGAAGTGCTTTAACATCATCAAGTAAATCATAAATGATAGAGTAAGAACGAATCTCAACACCTAACTCTTTTGCTTTTTTCTTGACATTTCCTGTAGGACGAACATTAAACCCAAGGATAATAGAGTTTTCACTTGCATCACAAAGTGTTACATCACTCTCTGTAACTCCACCTACACCTTCATGAATAATATTAACTTTAACTTCTTCATTTTTGAGTTTTTCTAAGCTACCTTTGATAGCTTCTAAAGACCCATGCACATCTGCTTTGATAATAACAGGAAGTGATTTAAGTTGTCCTTCTGCAATAAGAGCAGAGAGATCATCAAGTGTTGCTTTTGTACTTTTTGATAGCTCTTTAGAGCGAGAGTATTCCGCTCTTTTACTTGCTAACTCTTTGGCTTCTCTTTCGCTTCCCATAACAAGCATAACTTCACCAGATGAAGGTACTTCACTTAGCCCTACAATAGCAGCAGGTGTACTTGGTCCAATCTCTTTCATTGTAGCACCATCATCATTACGCATAGCACGCACACGACCATAAGTATTCCCTACAATAACACTATCTCCTACACGGAGTGTACCATTTTGGACAATTACATTCGCTACAGGTCCAAAGCCTTTCTCCAAAGAACTCTCTACAACAATAGCTTTTGCAACTCTTGATGGATCAGCTTCAAGCTCCATTACTTCTGATTGGATTAATATAGTATCAAGAAGATCTCCGATCCCTTCTCCACTATGGGCAGATACATTAACAAACTCTATATTTCCACCCCATTCAACAGCCAAGACATCCATCTCAGCTAGTTGTGATTTTACCATCTCAGGGTTTGCACTTGCTTTATCCATTTTGTTGATAGCAACTATCATAGGCACATTCCCTGCTTTTGCATGAGATATTGCCTCTTTAGTCTGTGGTTTGACACCATCATCTGCAGCAACAACAATAATAACTATATCTGTAGCTTGCGCACCTCTTGCTCTCATTTCGGTAAAGGCAGCATGCCCTGGAGTATCAACAAAAGTAATTTTTTTACCATTCTTTTCTACTTGATATGCACCTACATGCTGAGTAATTCCACCAGCTTCTTTATCTACAACTTTTGTTTCTCTAATTTTGTCAAGAAGAGAAGTCTTTCCATGGTCAACATGTCCCATAATAGTAATTACAGGTGGTCTCTCTTCAGGATTCTCATCAAGTAGATTGTCATACGCTGTAACATAATTAAGTGCATCAAGAGGATTAATAGTTGTAACTTCAACTTCAAATTCTTCAGAAAGAATCTCAATATCATCTTTGTCTAAGAAGTCATTTTTTGTAACCATAGTACCAAGTGTAAAGAGAACTTTTACAACTTCTCCTACACTTCTTCCTACTTTTTCTGCAAATTCATATACTCTTACATTCTCAGGAATTTCAACTACAGAAATTTTTTCTGCATTCTCATCAGATTTTATATATTTACGCTTTTTGCTTCCTCTACGAATAGATCGTTTTTGTTGTGGTCTAAAGGTATTTGTTCCAACACCTCGTTTCTTCTGTTCAGCTTTTCGTCTTTCGTCTTGGCGTTTCATCTCTTCATAGATATTTTTATCTGAAAAGTCCAATAGTACAACTTCTGCATCATTATAGACTTCGTCACTACCACCAAACTCTCTATTACTCATAATCTCTAATCGTTCACCACTCTCTTTTGCTTCAGCAGCCTTTTTTGGCTTTCTTTTTTTAGGAATGAATGGAGAACTCTCTGTCATACGAATAGTTTTCTTAACAGGAGCAGGTTTTGCTTTTTTGACAATAGTAATCCCTCCACGAGAGAGACCTCTTCTTTTTGGTTTTACTACGGCTTTTTCTTCACTTGCTTCTGTAACTGCTGGCTCTACTTTTTTACGAGAAACAGCTGTAATACCTTTTCTCTTTTTTGGAGTAGGTTTTTTGGCTTCAGGAGCTACAACCTCTTTATCACTTGGCTCTTCTTTAAGAGGCGTAACATTTTTCTTTTCTGTTTTAGGGTCTTGAGTGACAGGAGTCTCTTTAGGAGCTACACTAGGAGCTTTTGGAGGAGTACTCTCTTTTTTCACCTCTGCTATAACTTCTTTTTTTATCTCTTCACTTTTTTCTATAACTTCAGCTTTTGGCTTTTCTACTTTTCTTATCTTTTTTACCATAGTAATCTTAGATTTTTGAGTAGGTTTTTTATAGTCACTAGGGAGTGTTCCACTAATGGCATAATCGACAAGTATACCTGCTTGTTCCATACTAATAGAGCTATTGGCTACTTTAACATTAAACCCTAATTCCTTGGCTTTCCCCAATAACTCTGTATTAGAGAGACCAGCTTCTGCTGCAATCTCTTGGATTTTAACTTTATCCATTCTTGACTAACTCCTTTAAAAACTTAATAAACCGTTCTTTATCTTGCTTGAAACGCTTCGTTAAACCTTTGATTTTTTTTTCATTATTGATACACTCATGACAGATATAAAAGCTTCGACCAATTCCTTGATAGGATACTATCTCATTTTCATTTTGCTGTAGTCTTACCAATGTTTTTTTAACAGCTCTTTGACGACAAGAGAGACACATTCTGATTGGTTTTCTTTTTTTTATTGAACTCATTGATATTATACCTAAAAAGAGTTTAACTCTTTGTTGTAACACCGTAATTATCAAGAGCCTTATTTAAAACTCTAAATTGTGGAAATTTATATTGAAGTGCTTTAGTGATTTTATCTGCATCACAACTGTAGCATAAAGTAAAAAAAGTAGATCCACTTCCAGAGAGTGTACTCATTAATGCTCCATGTTTGAGTGCTAGCTTTTGTACTTCAAATAATTCAGGCATCATTTTCATTCGTCTATTTTGATGGAGTTTATCTTTAGAAGCAATACGCAATAAATCCCAAGATTCACTCATGAATAAAGATGTCATAAATGCTGCTCTTGAAAGTGAATAAATGGTTTCTTCTTTTTTATACATTTTAGGTAGTACTGTTCTTGAGCGTGCTGTAGAGATGGTTTTGTCTGGAACTACAACTACTGCCCTTAAAATATCAGGAAGTCTTCGTTTTTTACTATAAACTCTATCTTGTTCTACACAGGCTACATTAAATCCACCCATAACAGCAGGTGTGATATTATCTGGATGGTTTTCATATATTAATGCACGATTTAAAATTTCTCTTTTATTGTATTTTATTCCTGCTGCTACATACGAAGCAGTAATAGAAGCTACAATTACAGCAGAAGAGCTTCCTAAACCTCTTGATATAGGTATTCTATTATTAAATTCAAAACGAAAAATAGGCTCTTTTTTTGTTAATCTTTTATAATTCTCATTAAAAATATTCAAAAAGAGTGTATTTTTTTTGATTTTTGGACTATTTGATCCCTCACCTCGTGTGGAGACACTCAAAAACTTTGAAGGTGTAATAATAATTTCATTACGAAGGTCTATAGCAAGCCCAAGACTATCAAATCCTGGACCTAAGTTAGCACTAGTGGCTGGTACACTTATAAACACATATTCCCTTTTTTTTAAACTGCTGGTAAGCGATAATCTGGAGTATTATCTTGCTCTAATTTGATTGTATCAAGCGAAATGGGAAGCCAATAGAGCTGTTTGATAGCGGTCTCAAATTTTTTGGTTATTATATCTTCTTTGACTTTAATAAAATAGAGGTTTCCTATAGCTTTGATAGGTTGATTGTTATTTGTCTCAAAAGCACTACAGCTATAGAGTGGTATGCCTTTGCTTATCTCTATGGTTTTGAGTATAATATAACTCAATTTAATAGCCATATAGCTTCCTGGACCATTTGTATATATAATCTTATCTATAGGATACTCTTTAATAATACTATCTAACAAAGGAAGAAGTACTTGGGATGTTTTTTGGGTACTATCTAAACTTTTTATTAATTGATTATCTTTATATACTCCCAACAAAAGAGGTACAGATAGAGGAATAACCATAAGGGTATAGCTAGGCGAAACTTTTTGCAAACTGGCTACTTTGTAGAGTTTTAAGAGCAATCATATCATAGTTTTTACTATCAGCTAAGAGAGCTTTTGCTAGTTCAAAATTGAGTTTATGGCTTCCTGCAAAAGCAGTATACTCACCCAAAATATTGTGTCCAGTTACCATCATGTCACCCATAGCATCTAATATCTTATGGCGAACAAATTCATCCTCAAATCGTAAGCCTTCAGGATTGAGGATTTTATGCTCATCTAGTCCAATAGCATTTTGTAGTGTTGCTCCAAGAGCCAAATTTTGACTCTGTAGATATTGAATATCTTTGACAAAACCAAAAGTTCTAGCCCTAGCTATCTCTTCTACAAAACCAGCTCTACTAAGTGGAAAGTTTTTGTGCTGTTGCCCAATAACAGGGTGTGTAAATTTTATTTCAAAATCAAATGATGCATTAGAAGATGGAGAGAGTCGAGCAAACTTATTGCCTTCTCTAACTTCTACAACTTTTTTGACCATAATAACTTGTTTACTTGATTCGAGTTCTTTAGTCCCTGCTTCATCTAAAAGAAGACAAAAACTAATAGCAGACCCATCCATAACAGGCATTTCAGATCCATCAAGAATTACTCGTAGGTTATCAATGCCATAGGCATATATAGCAGATAAAAAGTGTTCTATGGTTGAAATAGATGCTTTTTGGTTGCCAATAACTGTTGCCATTTGTGTA
Organism: Sulfurovaceae bacterium; assembly: GCA_016744805.1. Taxonomy (GTDB): domain Bacteria; phylum Campylobacterota; class Campylobacteria; order Campylobacterales; family Sulfurovaceae; genus SZUA-451. The sequence continues at coordinate 23,623 of JADGDQ010000005.1, read as the reverse complement.
TTGATAACACTATTAGGAGAGAGAGGAATACTCACAGCTAAATCATCACGGTAAAATACAATTCCACTATTTGCTTCCATAGGTTCTAGTCGAAGACGAATCGGTTCTCCTTTATGAAGACCAATACCAATAACTTCTACGGCCTGTGCAATTGTTTTTTGCTTGATCATTTAACTCCCTTTTAAAATTTATTGTAATAATTATATCATAATTTTTAGAAACTACCTAAAATCTTTATTATCCATTTTTTTGTTTCTTTATCTCTTCATTAGGCTTTTTAGGGCTAATGATAGCATCAGCATCTTTAAATATTTTATCAATATTATCTCTAATCCATTTGCTATCAAGCCACTCTATAGGTCGTACTTCTACACCTTGAACCAATATACCAAAATGTAGGTGATCACCAAGAGCTAAACCAGTTTTACCTGTTTGGGCTATTTTATCTCCAGCTTTGACACTGTCACCCTCTTTAATATTAAGTGTAGCACAATGTCCATAGAGAGTATAGAGTCCTAAGCCATGGTCAATAATTGGCATATTTCCATAGATACCATTATATTCAGCAAAAACAACTGTACCATCATTTGAAGTTACAAGGTCAGCCATTTGCGTACTAGCCATATCATAGCCTAGATGATATGATTGAGATATTTCATTCTCTTTTGTTTCATAATAGTAATGTCTATCATCTCCAAAACTTGCTACTTTTTTTCCATTTCTAAGAGGGTAAAATTTCTTTATTTTCCATTTATGAAGAATCTCTGTAGAGATATTAGAAGTATATTTTTTAATAAGTTTTTCATTATCAATACGCATAGTCTCATTGACGGATTTAAGTTTTTCTAGTTTATCTGATTTCATATATTTCTCATCTTGTTCCGCTAAATCAGTAATTTTCCCATTAATAAATTTATCAGATGCTTTAATCCAAGATGTACGATATTTTCTTTTTTTGATATAAAGAGGCACTTCCGATGTTCGACTATTACCAGCTCTATCTTTTACTACTATATTTGCCTGAAAATTATCTTCCCTAAAAGGCCAAGCTATAAGAGATACATAGTAGCCCTCTTTTTTATAAGGTTGGGCTTTGTATGTATTGTTAGCTGTTTGAATATAGACCTCAGAGAGAATATCATCATCGGATGCCTGAAAAATAACCAAAGCACTTCCACCCTGTGTAATACTATAAGAGTTTGATAAAATATTTATGATAGGTCTTTTATTATCAATTTTAAACTCTATACTCTTTTGTTCACTATTTCCTGTGAAATAATTCCACCTACTTGCATCAGTAACTTTTACTTTGAGTTGAATTGTTTTTGCACTTTTATCTAATTGATTTCCTTTTGGATATGTTACTAAAACTTCCTCTTCATCAAGATCCATAGAATCTTTTTGTACAAGCAAAACCTCATTTTTACCATCATTTAAAAATATTTGGTAGTTTTTGAGTCCAAAGTTATCTTTAAGTGTTATTTTTAATGGATCTTTTAAATTCCAATAAGAAAATTTTGGTGTTTGGATAGTAGGCTTGACTCTCTCAAACTCTTTTGCAGTATAGATATACCCAGCTCCTACTACAGCAATAGCTATTATTAATAACAAAAGAATCAACCATCCAATACCGTTTCCTCTTTTGCGTTTATATCTTCTCATATCTTTTAAATCCTTAAGTATTTAATTTTTGTAGAATTTTATCTAAAAGCTCTTCAGTATTAGTAGTAGCATAAGAAAATCCACAAGCATTAGGATGACCACCGCCACCAAAATATTGTGCTACTGTAGAAAGGTTTTTATGTTTACTTCTTAGTGAGACTTTTATGTAGTCTCCTTGAACTATAAGAGCTATAGCAACTTCAACTGTTACAAGAGAGCAGGCTACATCTACAATTCCAACCATATCACTCATATTTGCACCTGTTGATAATATCATATTGTTATCAATTTTTACTGAAGCAATAGTAGCATTATTATGAAGTTGTAGTGTGGAGAGTGCTTTTGAGAGAATACGAACAGAGGCTAAAGACCTTCGGGAGTTTAAATTAAAAGAGACCTTTTTGGGATTAGCACCATATTTAATTAATTCCATAGCAAATATAAAAAGATCTTCATCTACATTATTTGTTGTAAAGTATTGTGTATCAGAGACAAGAGCTGTATAAAAGCAGGTTGCAACATCTGCAGTGATAGGAAAATACTTTTTCATTTCAAGGTATGCCACATAGGAGGCAGAAGCTAAAGAGGGGTTAACAATATTTATTTTACCATATAAATTATTTGTTTCATGATGATCAATATTAATAATATCTCTGCAAGAAAAATCAAAACCTAATCTATCTAAACTCCCACAATCACAGGCAATAATAAGACTTTTTTCATAACTCATTTTTGATTTTATTTTTGAAAAATTTGGAAGAAAATCTAAATGTTCTGGAAGTGTGGATGAATAATTAACAATTTCAACCTGTTTCCCATAATTTTTGAGTAAGCTATAAATACCTAAAGAAGTACCAATAGCATCTGCATCAGGTTCTATATGAGAGACAATAGTGATAGTCTTGTAAGAGTCTATTAATGCTTTTGTCTCTAGGCTCATAACTTATTGTACCTCTTCGACTTTCATAGAAAGATCTATCCAATTTGCTTGGTGTATAATACTTCCTGAAGAGATAGCATCTACACCAGTAAGAGCTATTTTGGCTATAGTCTCTAGTGTTACATTACCACTTGCCTCCAAGAGAATATGTGGATAATTTGTATTACGATAGGCTACAACTTCTCGTGTCATCTCTAGGCTCATATTATCACACATCACTATATCAGCTCCAGCCTTCATGGCTTTTTTGACCATAACCATATCTTCGCACTCTATTTCTACCTTAGAAGTAAATGGTATTTTGCGTCTAACTTCTTGCATAAAGTCATCAAGATTATCAATAGTTTGTAAGTGCGTATCTTTAAGCATTAAGCTATCATCAAGTCCCATTCTATGGTTAATTCCACCACCACAACGGACAGCATATTTTTCAAATGCACGCAAAAGAGGGCGTGTTTTTCGTGTATCAAGAAGCTTTACATTAGTATGAGCAATAGCATCTACAAATTTTGATGTAAGCGTAGCAATAGAACTAGCATGTAAAACTATATCAAGAATAGACCGCTCTAGAGAGAGTAACTTATGTGAATCTCCACGAAGTACAACAAGCTTCTCTCCAATAAGAAACTTTTCACCATCATCAAAATTCCATTTACACTCAATATTATACATAGAAGCCAACTCATCTATATACTCACGACCTCCCATTACACCAGTACTTTTGGCAATAATATAAGCTTGGATTACTTTGCTTGTGCTAATACGAGCAAAGAGGTCACCTCTGCCTATATCTTCTGCTATAAGTGATTTGAGAAACTCTTGTTTATACATTCTACATCTCTTTTTAAATCTATTATATCCATATTAAGTAGCTTAGTCAATATAAGAAACTTACGCCTCTTTGTTCTTTTGTAACATTCTATCAGCAGAGAGTGTAGCGAGTATTGAGAGTATAACATAAGTCAGAAAAAGATAAAGTCCCACCTGTACCTCAGCACGACTCATCTCTCCTTTACTTGCCGAAAAATAGACCAAAAGTGTAGATACCACAAATACATCTGCCATAGACCATTTACCCAAAAGCTTAAAGAAATGAACCATAGCATAGGCAAATTTACTTCTAATAAAGATAGATACAAAGAGTATAGCAATAGTTTTTAAAAGAGGAAAAATTACAGAAAATAGTAATAATACCATAGCCACAATATAATTATTATTATCAAAAAGTTTCAAAATAGAACCCATTACACCTTTAGATTCCATACTCAATATAACATCTCCTAAATACTCTACCTCCTTATGAATACTCATCATCATAATAGGTGTAAATAGACCACCAATAAGTGCAATAAAGCCACTCAATCCTAGTAAAATAGTAAACTCTCTTAATGAGACTATAAAATATAGTAGAAACATAACTCCTAGAGTTAGTATAAAGTAAAGAGTATATTGCTGTGCTTTTTGCTTAAAAAACTCTTGTACTTCTTTAAATTTTTGTTGCTCTTTAAGTAACTCTTCATAGCCATCATATAACCCCAAAGTAACTCCTTGAGCAAATTTTTTTAGTTGATTTTGACTTAATTGAGTAATATTATGTTTTTGTACAATTAGTTCTGACATCTCTTCATAGGACTTAGCATTGTTATATGCTTTCAATACAAAAAAAGCCATAAAGATAAAGAGTAGTATTGCAGTAAGTGTTGTAATTATCTGTTTCATAAGAGCCATTATATTATAATAGCTCTATGAAAAAAATAAATATACTTAAAAGCATAGCAAAAGAAGCTGGAGAGATAGTCAAAGAGGGCTATAATACTCATAAAAACATTACTCATAAGGGAGTAGTTGATCTTGTTACAGATTATGATATTCGTACAGAAAAATTTATTATAAATGCACTTCAAAAAGAGTTTGCTGAGTATATAATAATAGGAGAAGAGAGTTATCTTAAACAAGGCTACAGTCATAAAAAAGCTATTTATATAGATCCAATTGATGGGACTACTAATTTTGTACATGGACTACCACATCTTGCAATCTCTATTGGTTTGTGGGAAGATGGAGAAGCACTTATGGCTGTGGTATATAACCCTATTTTAGATGAGCTATATTATGCTATTAAAGGTGAGGGTGCCTACTATAATGAAACTCGTCTTTGTGTCTCAACTCAAAAAAATTTGCAACAGTCACTTATTGCTACAGGCTTTCCTTATGCTAAAGTAGATCAAGGCATAGAGTATCACTGGGTTATTGATTCATTAACCTCGTTACTCCCACATATTCGTGATATACGACGACTAGGAGCTGCTGCACTTGATTTATGTTATTTAGCCCATGGGAAAACAGATGCTTTTTATGAGATAGACTTAAAACCATGGGATGTGGCTGGGGGTATATTGATTGTTTTAGAAGCACAAGGAAAAATAAGTAATCTTTTAGATAAACCTTTTTGCTTTGAAGATAAAGGGATAGTTGCAAGTAATGGACTAGTGCATAGCCAATTACTAGAGCATTTAAAGGTAATCTAAGTAGCTTTTTTTGAAGAGATATAGGAGAGTATCAAAATAGAGATGACTCCTATATTTATCATAATATCAGCATAATTAAATATAGCAAAATCAAAACCACAGTGCCATGCAATATAGTCAACTACACCTTCATGGATAAATCTATCATAAAGATTACCAATAGCACCACCTATAAGTAGACCTAGTGGAAAAGCAAACTCTTTAAGATACCCTTCATAGAATATATAGCCTATAATCCCGATAATTAAGAGTGTTTGAATCCATTTAAGATTTTCTCCCAAAGAGGCAAACATAGAAAAGGCAACACCTTTGTTGTAGTGAAGCTCTAGTGAGATACAAGAGCTATCCCAAAAAAAGCCATCTACAAAGAGTATCTTGATATTTTGATCTATAATAAAAGTTCCTAAAGCTACAAGCAAAAAGATAAGAGAGTTTCGTATCACTATGCTAATACCTTTTGAAAGAAACTTACACACATTGACATTTTTTGATCTAATATCTTTTGATCTTTACCTTCAAGTAAAATACGCAGTTTATTTTCTGTACCAGAGTATCTAAAAAGCTGTCTCATTCCAGCACCTTCTACATCTTTGACTAAAGCATCATAGCCCTCTATGGTATCAAAAGGAACTTTTTTATTTACATTAATATTTACTAATTGTTGTGGGTATGATTCATAAGGATTAAATATTTCACTGACTTTTTTACCACTAGCTACAAGATATGCTAATGCCTGCAATGCACTAGAAATTCCATCACCCGTTTTTGCGTAGTCACTAAATATAATATGACCACTCTGTTCTCCTCCAAAATTAATACCATTTTTTTGCATTAATTCCACAACATTTTTATCTCCTACAGCACTACGATGAAGTGTGAGATTATGTGTGTTTAGGTACTCTCCTAGACCTTGATTGCTCATTACTGTTGCAACCATACCATTACCAGTGAGTGTTTTTTGTTCTTTGAGGTATACCGCTAAAACAGCCATAAGTTTATCCCCATCAATAACTTCACCATTCTCATCTACCAATACTAATCTATCAGCATCCCCATCAAGAGCAATACCTACATCTGCACGGTACTCTTTGACTGCTTTTGCTACCATTTCAGGGTGCATAGCTCCACAATTATCGTTAATATTAAAACCATTAGGATTATTAGCTATAGTAATAACATCAGCACCTAATTCTGAGAGTATAGTAGGAGCAACAATATACCCTGCACCATTGGCACAGTCAACCACAACACGCAAGTTAGCTAATGATAGATTTTTGGGAAAAGAGTTTTTGATATGTACAATATATCTCCCAATAACATCATCAATTCTTTTTGATTTTCCTATATTAAGTTCAGTCTGTTGAGCCTCTTCTATAAGAGCATGATTTTCGTAAATAGCTTCTATCTCTATCTCTTGTTCTCTATCTAGCTTATTTCCCATACTATCAAAAAATTTAATTCCATTATCATAATAGGGATTGTGGCTAGCAGAGATCATAATCCCCGCATCACAACGCATACTCTCTGTCAAAAAGGCAATAGCAGGTGTAGGCATAGGACCTATTTGTATCACATCAAAACCAACAGCAGTTAATCCTGAAACAAGTGCATTTTCTATCATATAACCACTTCGTCTTGTATCTTTTCCAACTAATATTTTGTTTGTTGAAGAGAATTGTCTAAAGTATATACCTGTTGCCATAGCAAGTCGCATAGTATTGAGTGCTGATACTTCTGCTCCTGCTTTTCCCCGTACCCCATCAGTTCCAAATAATTTCAATATGTTATCCTTCTAAAAATATAACTGTGTGTAAATTTTATATATGCTTTTATTCTATCTCATTATTCATTAAAGTTAATCAATATTTAATATTTTTTTAGATATTATTCGCGAACTAATTATACTCGATTTAGAGAGAAACAGAAAAAAGGAATAGCACAATGGCACATAGTAAGTCAGCAAGAAAGCGTATTTTACAAACAGCGGTAAAGACAGAGAGAAATAGATATTACAGAACTAGAATCAAAAATATTGTTAAATCTGTACATTCAGCAGTAGAAGCAAACGATAAACCAGCAGCTCAAGAAGCTCTTAAAGTAGCAAATAAAAGTATTCACTCTTTAATTAGCAAAGGTTTTATCAAAAAAACAACAGCAGCAAGAAAAGTTAGCCGTCTTCATAAACTTGTAAATAAAATAGAAGTAGCATAACTTCACTCTCCGTCTATTATTTCATATTTTATTCCTAAAAATATGAAATAATAGTATATCTCTACAACTTAAAAATTTTATAAATTGGAACGCCCATGTTCAAAGAAAAACTTCAACCATTTATCGACCGTTATAACGAAATAAATACCCTTTTATCTGCTCCAGATATTGCTTCTGATATTAAAAAAATGACTGATTTAGGCAAAGAGCAGTCTGGACTCTCTTCTTTGGTAGAAAAAGCTAAAGAGTATATTGAAACATTTGATGCTATTGAAGAGAATAAAGAGCTTCTTGGTGATGCAGAGTTAGGTGATCTTGCAAAAGAAGAGCTTATTGAACTTGAACCAAGGTTACCAGAACTTGAAGAAGAGATCAAAGTTTTGATGATTCCTACAGATAAAAACGATGATAAAAATATATTCTTAGAGCTAAGAGCAGGTGCTGGTGGTGATGAGAGTGCATTATTTGTAGAAGATGTATTCAAAATGTATATGCGTTTTGCTGATCAAATTGGCTGGAAAGTAGAGCTTGTAAGTTCTAATGAGGGAACTGCTGGTGGATTCAAAGAGATAATAGCACAAATTAAAGGTGAAGGTGTCTACTCTAAGCTTAAATACGAAGCAGGAACACACCGTGTACAAAGAGTCCCTGATACAGAGACTCAAGGACGCGTACATACTTCTGCTATTACTGTGGCTGTTATTCCTGAAGTTGATGATGTAGAGGTAGATATTAAACCAAATGAGGTTAAGATGGATGTATATCGTTCAAGTGGATGTGGTGGACAATCAGTAAATACCACTGACTCTGCTGTACGCTTAACACATATTCCTACAGGCATTGTAGTTGCTATCCAAGATGAAAAATCTCAACATAAAAATAGAGATAAAGCGATGAAAGTACTTAAAGCTAGAGTCTATGAATCAGTATTGCAAAAACAATTAGATGAGACCTCTAGCCAAAGAAAACTTCAAGTTGGTTCAGGTGATAGATCAGAGAAGATTCGTACCTATAATTACCCTCAAAATCGTCTTACAGACCATCGTGTAGGACTCACTCTCTACTCTCTTGATGATATTATGACCAATGGAAATCTAAAGCTTGTAGTCGACCCTCTTATTGCTCATGCTCAAATGGAAGCGATACAAGAAGCTGGACTCTAATCCCCCTTAGAGAAGAATTTTTATAAAAAGAGTGCCTTTGTACTCTTTTTTGACTACTCAAATACCCATTTTTTACAATATAAATTTTAAATTTCTTTTTTTCTTTCGCTCTTAACTAAAGCATAAGCTTTGTTAAGTTATAAATGCGTAAATTAATAAAAATCGAGGTTATTATGGCTCTTACTATTACTGATGAGTGTATTGCATGTGATGCATGTCGCGAAGAGTGTCCCAATGAAGCGATCGAAGAGAATGATCCAATCTATATAATAGATGCAGATCGCTGTACAGAGTGTGTAGGTCATTATGATGAACCTTCTTGTATTGCAGTCTGTCCTGTAGATTGTATCATTTCAGATCCTGACAATGTAGAAAATGCTGAAGAACTTCAGTTTAAATATGACCAAATTCAGAAAGAACAGTAGCCTATAGATGGCAAAGAGAACCGCAATTATTGATATTGGTTCAAACTCTGCTAGGTTAGTTATTTTTGAAAAAAGTAGTCGCTTTGGTTTCCATCTTATATGTGAACAAAAGAGTAAGGTTCGCATTGGCGAAGGTGCATACTCTAAGGGAGGATACCTCCAACCTATAGGTATAGAGCGAGCCTATCTTGCTCTTGAGTCTTTTGTTCAGACTATCAAAAAATATCATGTCAAAAAAATTATTGCTGTTGCAACCTCTGCACTAAGAGATGCTCCAAATGGCAAGCAGTTTGTACGCTGGATACGCCAAGAACTCAATCTCTCTATTACTATTATTGATGGAAATGAAGAGGCTAGATTGGGTGCTATTGCTGCTACTAATCTACTCCCTATTCATAATGCCATTACTGTAGATATTGGAGGAGGTTCTTGTGATTTAGCACTTGTTTGTAATGGAGTTATCTCTGAGACTTATTCTCTTGATATTGGTACAGTTCGTATTAAAGAACTATTCTTTGATACAGACAATAGTAGCAATTCCATAATAGAAGCAAGAGAATACATTTCTAAAGAACTTCAAAAACTCCCTCTTAATTTTAGAGCTAAATTAGCCGTAGGTATTGGTGGCACAGCACGAACACTTAGTAAAGGAGTTATGAAACGGCATAACTATCCTTTTAATAAACTCCATGCATTTAGTTATAAAATAGATGGAGAACTCCCCTATTTTAATGATATTATTTATGCAAATACTGCTAATCTTCAAAATTTATACATTAAAAAAGGACGATATGATACTATCAAAGAGGGAACACTGATATTTGTAGAGATTCTAAAAATTATAAAAGCAAAAGAGGTGATTACTAGTGGTGTAGGTGTGAGAGAAGGAGTATTTCTAAAAGATTTATTACAAGCTCCCAAGTATAAGTTTCCATCAACGCTTAATCCTAGTTTGAAGAGTATATTAGATAGGTTTGATATTTTAACCGCTAAAGAGTCTCAGGCATCTCACCGCATAGCTATAGTTTCGTCATTATATACTATATTCCATGAAAAGTTTGGAGTAGATACAAAATACCAAAAAGAACTCTATACTGCACTTAGGCTCTCTAATATTGGAAAAACTCTTAGGATTTATGATGCAAAAAAACATGCCTTCTATATAGCAATGCAAGAGCTAAACTTTGGTTTTACGCATAAAGAGATGATTCTTATATCTGTTCTTCTTAGAATGGATGGAAGTTCACTTTTGTATAAACCATTGTGTACAAGCTATAAAGCACTTCTTCCCAAAAAAGAGGAGTTAAAGTATCTTAGTTTTATGTATACTCTTTCTCTTTTGCTTCATGATAACTCTAATAGTGCAAATATTGAGTTTGTATATGCAAATAATACGCTTACGATTTATTCAAATCAATCTTTGTACCATGCCAAAGAGAATATTATTCTCTTAGAACGACCATATCCTTTTGACATTATTTTTGAGGATAAAAAGAGTCTGCCAAAGTATAATTTTTAATAAGCTTTTTACTCTTTAATTAGATTTATTATTAGTAGCTATCTCTTTCTTTGGGATATATTTCCCACAGCCTTTTAGTTCCGTACCACCAAATTTTCTTACTTCTCTAGCAGTTCCATTCGTATAGATAACCTGTCGTTCACACTCTTCAGTCTGAACGCAGATACTATTCTCACAGCCTACATCTTTAGGCATATTAGACAAACTCAACCCCTTTAGTTCCTTCAGCTAAGTGACCTATCACATAGCCATCTGTATTCTCTAGTATCGCATCCACATCTGCTTTATCTGCAACCCATACCATACCTACACCCATGTTAAAGGCTCTATACATCTCTTCTTCATCTACATGTTTACTCATAAACTCAAATATAGGTAATACTCTAATATCTTCTTTAGTCACAACAGCTTTGAGTCCTTCAGGTAAAACTCTAGGAAGATTTTCAACTATTCCACCACCAGTAATATGTGCTAGAGCTTTAATATGCTCTTTGTTGGTCTTAAACTCTTTGACATAAATGCGTGTAGGTGCAAGAAGAGTCTCTAACAGTGGTTTTCCATCAAATTCATCAGTCAAACTCATACCTAATTTATCAAAAAAGAGTTTTCTCACAAGTGAATAGCCATTAGAATGCACACCAGAACTAGGCATAGCAATAAGTACTTGTCCAGCCTTAACATTAGCTATAGTATCCATCTCGCTTTTCTCAGCGATACCCACAGAAAAACCAGCCAAATCAAAATCATCTTCGCTATACATGCCAGGCATTTCAGCAGTTTCACCACCTACAAGCGAACACTCACTTCTACGACATCCCTCAGCAATACCAGCAACAACATCTTTTGCATTTGCAGGAACAAGCTTGCCAGTTGCATAATAATCTAGGAAAAACATTGGCGTACCAAAGTTACAGATAAGGTCATTAACACACATAGCTACAAGGTCTATCCCTACAGTATCAAGTTTACCACTCTCTATAGCGAGCTTAAGCTTTGTACCTACACCATCAGTAGCAGAGAGAATAATAGGCTCTTTATATCCAGTAGGCAAGGCATACGCACCAGCAAACGACCCTATACCACCGATAACATTTTTATCAAAAGTTGATTTCACATCACTCTTAATAGCTTCTACGAAATCATTCCCAGCATCTATATCGACACCTGCATCTTTATAAGAAATATTTGACATTATTTGACTCTTTTTATTAAATTAGTTTTCAGAACAAGGAGGAAGTACTTTTCTAAGTACATATAGCGATGGACAAAAGTTGGTAAATGCCCAAATAAAAAGCATTATCATAACAAAAAGTTGTGACAAAAATGCCAACTGAACCATCCCAGCACCAGCCATTCCCATAATCACTCCCAATATAATAGCTATAACGATACGATGTATTCTATCAGCACACATATATTTCCTTTTGCTTCTTGGTAATGATATTATAGCAAAATAGGGTTTGTGTTCGATAAAATCAAAGTTATGAAGTTATTTATTTACTCTCATAAGTCTCTTTAGTTTAGATAGAAATTTGATACAATACTAGACTACTTCAATCAGGATATAAAATGTTAAATAAAATTATAGTTTTTCTAGCAAAAATAGACTGTTCAAAAAAGAACCCAATAGAGTATAGCAAATTACTGCGAAATGCAGGTCAAAGTTGCGATGAAGAGATTGATAAAATTAGAGAGAGTATGCTTGATAATTTATTATTTTATTCTCTATTTTTTATAATTATTTTATTTGGTATATTTATTTTTAAAGTAGCCTATTTAAACTATTTTTCTTTAGGATTACCTCTTCTACTATTCATAATCTTACTTCTTAAAATCTCTAAAGGAATTAAAAAAATCAGAAATTATAAACTAGGTCGAGATGGTGAACGGGCTGTTGCTCAACAGTTGTATAATATTGCAAGACAAGTATCCAAAGCAGAATCTAATATGCGTATTTACCATGATATTGTAGATGATAAAAAAGGGTTTAATATAGACCATATTGTTCTCTCAAAAAAAGGTATATTTATTTTTGAAACTAAAACATATAGAAAGAGTAGTCAATACGAGAGAAATAAAATTACAGTTAAAGATGGAAAAATTTACAAAAATAATTATCCAATTCAAAAAAATATTCCTCTTCAGGTAAAGGGTCAAGAGAAGTGGTTGCAGAGTAAACTAGAACAAGCCCTTGGCAAAAAATACCCTATTATCTCTACAATTGTTTTTATAGGTTGGTATGTAAAAGATAAGAAAATAGATACTATTAATATTGAAAATGCAAAAAATATTCAACATGTTTTGGAAAATCAATACCGTAAAGTTATATATGATGATGAAGAGTTAACGCGTATTAAAAGCGTTATACATACATTAGCAACGCGTAGAGAGCCTCCTAAACAAGAATTATGTTAGGTAGGGTGGGAGAGTCCTACCAAGCAAATATTTAGCTCTGTAGTTTCCGACCCAATTTCTCTTCAACTGAACCGACTTTTTTGCCTAGTCTGCCTACAGGTCCTTCACGGTAGTCTATTTTGATAGCACTATAGATACGAGAGCAGTCTTCTTGGAGTTCTGCGTAGGCTGATTCTATTACAGCAAATACTTCACCTACTGTTTGGGCTTCTATGATAGTCCCCATTGGTGTAAGTTGATAGGCTAATCCACTTCTATCTACAATATCTAATACTCTTGCAACAAATTCACTTTTGCTTTGTGTCTTTTCTGTGGGAAACATTGCAAACTCTACTAATGCACTCATTTATTCTTCCTTTTTTTAAATTTGATATCACAAAGATTAGCATTTTTTTGCTAAAAGAGTTCTAGTTGTTTTTTATCTTTAGCACTTTCTAGTGTTATTAACTCTTTTATTGTCATTCTTTTTTTCTCTTTTGTGGGAGTATTGATATATTTTTCTTGGGCTTTTTGGGAGAATTCTTTGAGGGATTTGGTGTAGTATATTTGGAGTTGTATTGTGAGTTTGCGTTCTTGTTCTTTGAGTGCATCAATGATTTCCTGTTTAAAATCATCTCTATTAAAGTGTTCGTCTACAGAGACTATAATAGCATCTGTTCCAAACCATAGAGTTGCAGCAGCTATAGGTGAACAGATCCAAACAAAAGGACCACAAAGTATACCAGCAGATGCACCTGAAAGAGCTGCTGTGGATTTCATTCCTACTTTTGCACCTGCTTTGGTTGCTATAACTCCTGCTTGTTTGGCAGCGAGTTTCGTTGCTACGACTTTGGTTACCTTGGCTGCTAGAGTGGCTATTATAAGTGTGCCTAGTTTTCCTTGTTGTATAAGAAAGTGTTGATTTACATCTTGTTGGAGGCGTTCTATGGCTTCTTTGTTGAGTGAAGGGTCTATGCCTTTACTTGCTTGTATATGCATTATATCAAGATGACTTTTTAAATTATTTTGGTGTTGCTTGGCAATGGTTTCTAGCATTGTGTCCATCTGCAAGGAGAAGTTTTTGCCAAAGAGTTCTTCTTGGATATGTTCTTCTATTTTGCCTGTTGCCATAGAGCCGAGTTCTATATATTCCCCAATTACTGAGTAGTGAAAATCTAAAAATTTATCAATATTATTATGTACAGTTTTAAATATTTCCTTGGTTTCTTTGTTAATGGTTTGGTTTATATCTTTCATCTTTTTATGCAAGTCATCAGAGATAATTTTTACTGTTTCATTACTTTGTATATTTTTCTTCATTTTATTAGAATCAATGACTACTTCTATCTCTTTGAGTATAGTTCTAGCCGAAAGAGGTGCATTTTTGTTTTTTTCTTTGTTTTGATAAAACTCTCTTGATGCAAAAAAATGTAAAAGGATAAATAAAAAGAGAAAAAAGAGTATAGTCCCCCAAAATATTTTTTCAAACTTAGAAGCATTACGCAACCAACTTTTATTATCAATCATAATTGTTTCCTTTGAAATAGTATATCTATAAGATAGATAACTTGGACAATAAGTCGGTTAATACCTAAAATAGCTATGCTATTGTATATAATAAAACTTATCCAAATACTAGCTTTAAGCCATGTAGCTTTGGCATAACTTGCACTACTATAGACAAGCCACCAAAGACTAGCATCAAGCTCTTTGCTCCATATAAGTATTTTTTGTGTGATAGTACAGCTAGAGTATAGAGTATTAGAAGCACTTTGTATTGTTTGGATAAAATTCTCTTGAAGGTATGTGGGAGCATAACTGTTGAGAGCTAAATAGATAAAAAATGGTAGTATTAAAAATGTCATACCATTAATAGTCCATTCTCTTGCAAATAATTTTTGATAGGATGGTTTGATGATAGTAGCACTAAGATAGAGAATAGTACGATAGAGTATTAAAGAGAGTAGGGTATGGATAACAAGATATAACCACCATATCTGAGAATACTCAATAGCACTAGAGAGTATAGTAATACTCATCATAGTAGAGATAATTAGATAAAAGAGTATAACCATAAATCTTGAAGAGAGAAGTCGAGCGATAAATGTCTCTTTTTTGAAATAACATTTTCTAAGACAATTTCTCTCTTGCATTTTGAGTTCAATAAAGCTATAGCTAATAGTTAACCAAACAATCAGAGGAAATAAAAGAGCAATACAGTGGTATTGATAAGAGATAATCCAACTAAGCAGTATTAAAAAGACTGTAAGGAGTGAGGCGATAAGCCTTTTAATAGAGATTCGCATAGTACACTCTTTTTAGATTATTCACTTTTTTTATTATTATATCATATCTTAAATTATTATGAGAGTAAGAGCTTTTTTAGTAAGTGATGAGATAGGGCTTTGGTCTAGTTTGTCTAAATCAATCCAAATAATATCATCTATAACTTTTTCAACTCTATAGAGATTAACAGTTAATCGGTATTTAGTATAGGCATGTTTAAATTTTGCAATAAATTGTTCTTCTATGGGGTCAACTGTGGGGAGTTGGAGCATGTTTTTATACATACTACCTGTGGATGAGGTAAGAGCAATATGATTATTGCGTATAAGTACAGCATAAAAAAGCTCCATCTTCTCATACTCTTTTTTTTTGCTTTGTGTATATATTTCAGGATTTTTTGAGCCTTGACAATATTTTAAAATAGGGCAGGTTGTGCATTTTGGATTTTTGGGTAGGCATACCATTGAACCTAAATCCATTAATGCAAGATTATGTGAACGAGGGTTTTTGCTATTGACAAGCTCTGTAGCTTTATCCCAAATTATACTATTTTTAGGTTCTTTAAGGGCAAAAAGTCGTTTGATAACTCTGGCAATATTTGTATCTACTACCGCAATATTTTGATTATATCCAAAACTACAAATAGCACTAGCGGTGTATTGTCCAATTCCAGGGAGTTGTAGGAGTTCTTTGTACTCTTTAGGAAATTGCCTATTTGTAAGTTTTGCCGTTTTGTGAAGGTTTCTAGCTCTACTGTAATATCCTAGCCCACTCCAAGACGCAAGGACATCCTCTTCTTTGGCTAAAGATAAAGATTCAAGCGTAGGAAATTTTGCTAAAAATTGTGGATAGTACTCATTTTTTACACGATTTACTTGAGTCTGTTGGAGCATAATTTCACTTAAATATATATGATAAATATCTGTTGTATTTCGCCATGGTAGTGTGTGTCTTCCATATATTGTATACCACTCCAAGAGTGCTTTTTGAGCATTTATCAAATAAATCCTTTATAGTAAGAGTCTATTATATAGTTAAGAATAAATAAGAGAGGTATAAATAAAAGTGTACTCAAAAGTATAAGTATCGTTACATCTTTGGGGCGACACTCATATAAAGAAGCTAAATTTATATTGGCTACAGCCAAAGGAGTCATCATCTCCATAAGAATAATACCTTGTACAAATAGAGGAAGATTGCTAAAAGAGAGTATTATTGCCGTAGCTATAGGAATAAGTATAAATTTTTGAGAGATGACTCCTATAAATAGTCTTAACTGTATTGATCGTATTGTAATACCTTGTAAAAATGTACCTAATAAAAAGAGTTGTATCACAATACCAGCATACGCACCCATCTTAAAAAATTCTTGAATTTGTACAGCTATAGGAATTTGATAGAGATTAATACCTATAGCTATAATAGATACAGGAATAATTGGAATCTTGATAATATTTATCAGCGATATTTTTATAGAAAGTGACCCACGAGAATAGATATAGACACCAATAATATAGACAATAAAAACATTTGCAATATTAATAAGTGTGGTATAAATAATACTCTCTTGTCCAAATAACGCAAGTCCTAAAGGAATACCAATATTACCAGTGTTCCCAACAAATCCAGCAATACTAAAGATGGCTCTCTCTTTAAGATCTTTAAATAATACTTTAGCTAAAAGCATAGTAGGGATAAGTAAAAAAGTAATTATCCCCAAATATACTAATGGTACAAAAGCATGCTGGATATGAAGTTGAGCTGTACTAAATCCCCATACAGTCACAAATGGCTGAAGAAAGTAAACAGATAAAATCGTCAAACTTTTAGAGTTTATATCTTCTTTAAAGAGCCTTTTCGCCGTATATCCTAAGAGAATAAAAAAATAAACAAAGATAAGAGAAGAAAGTGTACTAATCATAAAAAAGACTATACCCTAAAAGAGCTAAAATCTTCAAAAGTCCTAAAATTCGCCTATTTTTATGCTATACTATTAAATAAATCTTAAATTAAAAGGATCTTTGCTGATGAGAATATTGATTATTGAAGATGAAGTAACACTTAGTAAAACTCTTTCAGATGGACTTAAAGAGTTTGGTTATCAAAATGATATAGCAGAAAACATTAAGGATGGTAAGTACTATTTAGATATTAGAAATTATGACCTTGTGCTTCTTGATTGGATGCTTCCTGATGGAAATGGTGTAGACTTGATAAGTGATATTAAATCCAATGCACCCAAGACAGCAGTGATTATTTTATCTGCTAGAGATGATAAAGAGAGCGAAATAGAAGCACTTCGTGCAGGTGCAGATGATTATATAAAAAAACCATTTGATTTTGAAATCCTACTCTTGCGTATAGAGGCAAAACTTCGCTTTGGAGGGAGTAATATTATAGAGATAGAAAATCTTATTATCAACCCTGAAGAGGAGAAGATTATCTATGATGGTGAAGAGGTAGAACTCAAAGGAAAACCTTTTGAAGTACTCACTCATCTAGCTATGCACCAAGACCAAATTGTATCCAAAGAGCAACTTCTTGATGCGATATGGGAAGAGCCAGAATTAGTAACTCCTAATGTTATTGAAGTGGCTATTAACCAGATTCGACAAAAGATGGATAAACCATTAAATATCACAACTATTGAGACGGTTCGTAGAAGAGGGTATCGATTTTGCTTTCCCAAAAAAGAAGTATAAGAGCTAATTTTTTGATTAAACTTAGTGTCGCTATGGCGGCACTACTTTTTTTCTTTTCTACTATTTTATATAGTTATATTAACTATAGCGTAGACAAAGAGCTACAGTCTTCCCTTACAAAACAAGCTAAATATATTTTTGCTACTTATCCTGATGTTAAAAAAGGTATCGAAGAAAATGCTGAACTGATACAAAAAACATTGCATATAAATGCAGAGATTATCTACCTTCCTGATGTTAACTATAGTACTACACATGTACATAAATACAAAAAGGGTAAAGAGTATTTTTTTGAACTCCATTTTCCTTATAATTTTCAGCAACAGGCTTACTTAAATATCTCTGCAAACATAACAAAACAAAAGCATGTGCAACAGCAAGTCTATAAATCTATTATATTCGTAAATCTTCTTACCATGGGACTTGTTATTTTATATGCATATTTTTTATCAGGAATGCTTCTATCTACTTTGCGTATACTTTCTGAAAAACTCTCTAAACGAAACGAGAGTATGATGGAACCAATAGAGGTAAAAGATTTACCAAAAGAGTTTGAGCCATTAGCACAGTCGATTAATACACTTATGATGCGTATTCAAAATTTTGTTAAATATAAAAAAGAACTTTTTATTGGGGTAGCACATGAGCTTAAAACACCTTTAGCTGTTATGAAAACAAAAACACAAGTAACTCTGATGAAAAGGAAGTCTACAAAGCTAGATTTAGAAGAGGCACTCAAGCAAAATATTACTTCTATTGATGAGATGAATAAAATAGTTAGCTCTATTTTGGAGTTTGGTAGAGCAGAAGGTGCACAATTTGAGACTCCTATGCATATTGATGTGATAGCATTTCTTCAGAAAAAAGCAGAAGATTTTAAAATATTAGCTGATGCAAATGCTCAAAAATTTGAGTATAATCTTGCTCCAAAGCAACTTACAATTTGTATTCAATCACTCCTTCTTACGCAAATTATTCAAAATTTTGTACAAAATGCTTTAAAGTTTACTCCCAAGGATAAAACAGTTATGCTTAAAAGCTATCTATTAGATGGAAATCTTGTGATAGAGGTGATAGATGAGGGTGAGGGAATAGATGAAAACAAAGATCTTTTTGCTCCATTTATACGAAGCCAAACATCTTCTGGTACAGGCTTAGGTTTGTTTTTGGCAAAAAGTGCATCTGATGCTATGGGTGCTAGTATTAATATTGAAAATAGAAAAGATACTCAAGGAACTATAGCCAAAGTGATTATACCAAAATACCCATTTTGTAGTATATAGTTAAGTCTAAGATTGCTAAAGTATTGGGGATAACACAACAAGCTGTATTTGCTACTTGACCCATAATTTTGAGATGTTACAATATATCTAACAAAGGAGATATTCAAATGCAAATAGCAGTAAATTTTGAAAATGACACAATAGCACAAAAAGTTTTATGGATGTTGGAACATTTTAAAGATGATGGTGTAGAAGTCGTAAGATTAGACAATACTGATGATGAAATTATCAATAATTTTAAAGATGGGTTAAGTGAAATAGAGCTTATAAATCAAGGTAAATTAACTTCAAGAGCTGTACAAGATTTTTTAAATGAATTATAAAATAGAGACTATTCCTAGATTTGAAAAAGATGTTAAAACACTCAAAAAGAAGTTTCCTAAAATCAAAAATGATTTACTTAAGTTTATAAATGAATTATCATTAAATCCTGAATTAGGAATAAATTTAGGTGAAAATATTTTTAAAGTAAGAGTTTCAAATTCATCTATTCTAAAACGGAGCAAGATACTGTTTTAACGGAGAGATTGAGGAAGATAGTTAGGGAAGAAGTAACGAGATGAATATTATATTCATCATCTGAAATATAACTTAAAGGAATAACAATGGGAAAAATTACCTATTAGTGTGAATGGTTCTTAGGAACAGTAGAAAAAGCCAAATTTTGGGATAGACATAGAACAATAACTTTTAACGAAAGACAAAGAAGAGTCTTAAATATGATGTTAGAAAAAGATATAAAAAATAGTGAAAATCAATTGACTACCAAAAAATATAAAAAAATGGCAAACACCACAGCCCCCACAGCATCAAGAGATATAAAAAGCCTCTTAGATTTGGGGTGTATAGCACAAGTGCTAGGGAGTAGTGGTCGGAATATTCGGTATGAGATTGTGGTGATGGCTAAAAGTTTATAGGTAAAAAGTATAATCAGAGAAGGATATTTTTAGTAGATGATTGCTAGAGTATTTGGGGTTTGGGGTGAGTTGTGGTTGTTACTTGACCCCTAAATTTCTTAAGGTTAATAATATTATTACGCTATAATGGGATTACATAAAATATAATACAAACTATAAAGGTGAGGATAGGATGACATTATCAGAATTTGAATTATATGTAGATAATGTTTTAATTCATAATACACCTAGTAATAGGGAATCACTATTATTAAATTTACAAAAACATGTTCTAATTAAATTATTAGAAAATATTTTAAAAAATAAAAAAGATATTGATAAAATTTCAAAGCAATCATACAAGCATAATAATGGATTTGATAAAATTTTATTGCTTGATAATAGACCATATTATTCTATTAGACTTCACCTATGGAATAAAGATAAGAATAATTCAAATATTCATAATCACGAATGGGATTTAAGTGGTATTGTATTATATGGTTCTTATAATTGGAAACTATACAGTATAGTTCCTAATTCATATGAAAACTTATATCAATACACTTGTAATTATAATAATAATTATTCTGGACATAAATTTTTAAATGAAAAAGTAGTTAATGTAAAGAAATATTTAGACATAACAATTAGTAAAAATTCAATTTATAGTATTGATGGAGATATTTATCATAAAATATCTAACAATAAAAAGGAAGAAGCATCTTCATTAATAATTCATAGTAATGTTAATAAAGAAAGTATCAATATTATGAGTAACGAAAGATTAGAATCCAGTATTATAAATTTCAATAAAAATTATTCATCTGATGAGCTTAAAAATTTACTTAGTATGTTTATAATCAATTTTAGGAAGTAAAATGCAAATTCAAGATTTACAAAAAAGTCCACATAAATTAAAAATGTTTTTATTATATTCAATTATAGGATTACTTATTTTAATTACATTAAACTTTATATTATTACCTTACATATTTGACAATAAAATACCATCATTTGACAAAACACTTACAGATATATTTAATAATCTTACTGCATTAGTATCTTCAAGTATAGCAACAGTTTTATTTTTATTGTTAATTACTCCAAAAGTTTTAAATGAAAGTGAAGTTAATATTATAAATCCACATGATTTAAGGAATACACTTGATTCAATTACAAAAAAGACAGAATCCTTTACTTATTATGGACATATAGCTAGATGGAGTAGGTCTGTTACATTAGCAAAATTATTAAAAGAAGCTAATGAAGAACATATCACTAAAAGTATTGATTTGATTATATTAAACCCTAATAATAAAAAATTAATTACATACTTTGCCAATTTTGGTCATGGGGAAAGAGGAAAAGGTAATGATGTAAAATCTGCTAAACAAGTTAAAGTTGAGTTATTTATTACTATTTTAACAGTTTATAATTATAATCAAGAATCTTTTTTAAATATTAACTTATATTTGTCATCACATATATCATTATTTAGAATGGATTTAACACAAAATGCTCTAGTATTGACTAAGCCTTATTCTACGGAACCAGCTTTACTATTTTATAAAGATACATTTTTTTATAAATCATATAAAGAAGAAATAAAAATTGCAAAGGAACAATCTAAACAATTATTTTTTGACTTTAATTTCAAAAAATTAAATAAAAATAGTTGTAAAGATATATTAAATAAAATGGATTTAGATACAACTGACTTGTTAGATGACGATATTACTATTATTATGGATGGTATTAAAAAACCAGTTTCACCATATTGAGAAGCTGATACAAAAACATGGTAATGTCACAGCCGAGGTCAAGCATTTCCTCGTTCCCATCGCTTCTGCGTGGGAATGCATATCTATATTTGAACCTAATTTCACTTGTAATCCAACGCTAGTTGGCAAATAATATTTGAGATATTGTAGCTTATTTGTGGTTAATGAGAGATTGATTTATTTGGCTCTCATAAGCATTCCCACCGAGGATGGAATGGGAATGAGTAATCATTATCACTTACTTACTGATGTTACGCACTTAAAGAAAAAAGCTATTAAATCTTCCAAGTTTTAGGGCAACCACAAGGGATTGCCCCTACATAAGTATGATTAGCCGTAGGGGTTGGTCTTGTGCCTACCCGAAAAGTTGGATAATGATACATTTTAATATATTGTGCGTAACATCACTTACTTATAGAGATAACAATTTAGAGTCAAGTGATGTGTTATGCGTTTTCAAACTCTACCCATCCCCCAAAATCAAGGCACAATAAATAATTATCAAAATTTTTTTTAAGAGCTTTAGAGAGCTTTTTTAATAAGTAATTATTACCCCTATTTTTAGAGGGTAGCACAATTTTGAGGCAAGATAAATCATAAAATAGTAATAACTTTTTTTTAAGGAAGTTTGATATACAATGTGAGAATTATAAAAGAGAGAAACAAAGTAGGGTTACTAAGCCGTCAAAAACCAACAACCCTACTTCTAGCTAAAGCTGATATGATTTTACACAAGCTTTGGTTAAGAATGCTTTAAATAGCAATGTTTCTCTCTTTTTCTCAAGAGATGTTGGTAGCTGAACTCTTGGAAATTTATATTTTCAAGGAAAACCAATGTCTCTAGCCCCAAACTTACCCAAAAGAACTCGCAGTATCGTCAAAGATTTACTCTTTCAAGAAAAACATAACCTTTCTCACTCTCAAATGGATTTAATGGCATATCTTGTTAATGTTCCTTTTTGGGCATTGGCTGTAGGAGATGATTTTTATGTGATTACAAGTAATAAAATTATCTCTGATATTCCCTATTTTACAAGCAAAACTCTTGAATTTTTATTTAAAGCCCTTGAAGATAAAAAGCTTATAGAGAGAAAACTTGTGAAAGTAGAAGAGTGGAAAGGAAGCCATCAAGTACGCAGTGTTAGGCTTACAGAAGCAGGAAAGCTTTATAATGACCATCTTGTGCTACCCACAAAAAACAAAGAGTTTGCAGAACTTAAAAAAGAGAATAAAAAACTCAAAAGTGAAAAAGAAGAACTAGAAAAAAAACTAGAAGAAGTTTTGGCAAATGTTAGTTTTTCAGAAGAAGAAAAAGAGCCTAAAAAATATAAAACAAATCAAGACCTTAGTACTTTTATCAAAGAGACTACAAAAGATTTTGCTATCACAGGTGAAGCTATCTGTAATTGTGTACCAAAGTGGGTAGATAGTGCTTTGTTTTATATAAATTCCTACAATAAACTCTCTATAAAACAAAATAATGAAGAAGAAAAACAGATAAAAGATGCCTCTAAAATACATGCTTTTTGGCTGTGGCTCTTTGAAAATCAAGACCGAATAGGTGAGTGTATAGACCTCTCAAAACCTCTTGATATAGCAGAACTCAAAAGAAAATATATTGGGGTTCAGATAGAAATCAATGGAGAAGAAGCAGAAGTTTATGATTTTGTATCAGGCAAAGAGGGTGTAGCGATTGAGGTGAAAAAAGATAAGCAAATTATTAGGCTTGTCGATATGAGAGATAAAAGTAAAAAGTTTTATCCCTTGGAATTGTGTGAAAAGATGATTTTGGGGTTGCAGAAAGGATAAAAAGAGTACTAGAATTAAATT
>JADGDQ010000089.1 GCA_016744805.1 Sulfurovaceae bacterium | reverse complement strand
TTTCTATGATACAATTTATTCAATTACTATTTGGAGGATTAAATGCATAAAATAATTTTATTTTTACTTATAGGGGTATTTTCTCTGTATGGATCTGAACTTAAAGAAGGAGCTGGGTTTTTTGAGTGGTGGTCTGTGGTTGCTATAGCTATTGTTGCATTACTTATTTTATTTTTCTCTTCATATCAAATGAGAAAGATTAAAAAGCTTCATGAAGAGATTGATAAAAAACAAAAAGAGATGGAAGAGAATCAAAATGATCTCTTGACAAATATGAGTGAAAATATCTATGATATAGCCAAAGATGCGATTAAAAATCGTAGTCGAGTATTAGATGAGCCTGATGAGAGATCTCTAGAGAGTGTTTTGGCAAAGGTTATTAATGCAGAAAATGCACTGCTTGATATGACGAATGACTTGATAGGTTTTTTACGATTAAAGTCAAAAAAAGTTGAAGTTACGCATGATAAGTTTAATCTAAACAATGTACTTAATGAAATTTCTGGTTCTTTGAATATGCACTTTACTCAAAGTGATACAGAAATCATTTTTGATGTAGACCATAATGTTCCTCGCTACCTTATGGGTGACTCACTCCACCTAGGACAGATATTGAGTAATCTTATTGAATATGCTATGCTTAATACGAATGAGGGAGAGATTAGATTAGAAATTTCTCTATTTAAAACTCTTGAAGATGAAGTAGAGTTTGAATTTAAAGTAAGTGATACAGGCTTAGGTATCTCTGCTAAGGAGATAGAGAAGCTTTATGAACCGTATTATGATGATAATACCAAAGAGTATGTAGGATTGAGTCTTTTTGTTACTAAAGAGCTTGTTAGCCTTATGCAAGGGAAGATAGATGTAGAGAGCATAGAGGGTAAAGGCACATCATTTACAGTCCGTTTACCTATAGGTATAATAGAAACAACAGATGAGCATGAATATATGCTATATGAGAAGATAGCCAAACCTAAAAAAGTTCTTATATCTGATAAAAACTATAACTCAGCACTTGCAATTAGAAATATGTTTAGTTATTTTGATTATGAAGTCAATGTTTTATCTGATGTAGAGTTTAATAAAGATGCTTTACATCTTACTGAATATGATATTGTAGTACTTGATGATAAATTATTTACACCTGATATTGTTCAATATTTAGAAAAAACTGTTGATTATTTGGAGGGTATTGGTAAGAAGAGTGGTCTGAAGGTTATTGCTCTAAGCTCTTTATTGCAAAAAGAGAGTAATAAATTAGCTGATGATGTTGCAGATAGAAAACTAAGTAAGCCTCTTAATCAAGAGAGAATATTTGATATATTGATGGATCTTTATCAAGAGGATATTCCTCGACATCTACCAATGGTTGGTGAAGTAAAAAGAAATATGGTCTTTACGCATCAAGAGGCATTAGAAGAAGCAGAGAATATTAAGCGAGAACACTTTGCAGACTTTGAAGGGTCTCGTCTTCTTCTTGTAGAAGATAATCTAATTAACCAAAAAGTTTTGATTAATATTTTAGATAAGTCAGGTATCGATATTACTGTTGCTAACAATGGGTTAGAAGCATTTAATCTTATTACTGTAGATGAAGTAGAGTTTGATTTGGTACTTATGGATATTAATATGCCTGTTATGGATGGATATACTGCAACTGAGGCTATTAGAAAAACAGGTCGATTTAATGAGTTGCCTATCGTCTCTTTTACTGCATTAGTTCTTGATAGTGAAGTCCAAAAAATGTATAATTGTGGAATGAATGCATTTTTGTCTAAGCCATTAAATATGGGTAAAATGTATAGTGCATTTGAACTTTTCCTTGATATTAACATGACAAGCAAAAGACCTGCTATAGTAGTTGAAGAACCTGTAGAAATTGACGGATTAGATATTGAGGAGGGTATTAAGTATGCCAATGGAAACCCTGCTATTTATATAGAAGTTCTAAATGAATTTTTGGAAGCCTATGGAGAGAGTGGAGATGCTTTTGAGAAGCTTGTTAAAGAAAATCGTAGTGAACAGATAAAAATGCTAAGTCTTGATATGAAGGGTCTTACAGGTGCTATAGGTGCAAAAGATATGTTCTGGCAAGTTAATGAGATACATAAACTCTTTATCTACAATAATCAGCACCTATTACATAAATATGTAGATAGCTACAAAATAGAGCTTGGTAGACTAAAAAAAGCTATTAAAAGTTATATGGATAGTCAAGGCTAGAGAAGTTTTTTAAAATCTTCTGCTTCTAGTAATAGAAGATTTTTATCTCTATTTTGTAAAAGTTCATTTGAAAAACCACTTAAAGAGAAAAGAATATACAGATCAACATTTATATTTGATGCAATAGCTTTTTCTTTGAGTTTTGTAAGTTCACTTTTGCATACTTTACGACCTTTGTATTTACATTCTCCTAAGATTATTTTCCCACTTTTTGTTTTTGCTAAAAGGTCAAATTCACTATGTTGATCCCAAAAACTCCCTTTTTCTATAAGTACATCACCTTTTTGTTTATACAATGATTTTACTAATTCATTTGAGAGTTGTTCAAATACCAAGCTAGCACAACGATCACGATGTTGGTAATAGTTGTCCCAAAATCTATCACTTTTTCCCTCTTGTAACTCTTTTTTGTAGGGTTCTACAAAACCAAACCAAAATCGCATAAATGGTTGTCTAAATCGTGCTTTAGCTTGTATTTTATATGCTCGAAGATATTTTTTTATTTTTTGCTTTGGATGTTTTTTAAGAGGATTCTCTCTGGACTTTTCTATGCTAATTATATCTAATGCTTGAAGTTCATAGAGTAATTCGTTTCCAATAATTTCTCCTATTTTGGCTCGTTTAAATATATTTAATACTTTACCATCACCTTTTGCTATAGCTTTTAAAATAGTACTATAGGGTGATTGTAATAGATATGAAGGAGAGATACTCTCTTGTGTTTTTTCAAAATTTATTACAATATGATGGAGTATAATTTCATCAAGATCATCAAAAAAGTCAAGATATAGTTGTGATTGTGTTCCTCCAAAAAAGGCAAAACAGTCCAGAGCCTGTTCTATTTCAAGATAAGAAAAATTACTATAAAATTGCTGGAATAACTTTTTGATAACATCTCATTTATTTTAAATTTTTTTTTATCTTAAAAATATATCTTAATTATTTATATAT
>JADGDQ010000057.1 GCA_016744805.1 Sulfurovaceae bacterium | reverse complement strand
ATTTCAAATTCAGTAGTAACCCAATAATATCTTCCATCTTTTGCACGATTTTTAATAACTGCTATCATACCTTGACTTGATTGAATACGACTCCATAGAAGCTTAAAAATTACTCTAGGCATATCTGGATGTCGTATGATATTATGAGGTTTCCCCATAAGCTCACTCTCTTTATATCCTGAAATTTCTACAAAATAATCATTACCAAAAGTAATCATGCCTTTGGCATCAGTTTTACTCACTATATATCGTTTAGAATCAAGAGTAATCTCTTCATCTATAAGAGTTATGTTTGACATAGTATTCCTTTGGTTTATACATTTATAAAAATTATAAGCAAAAATGGTTACATAGCAGTAACAGTTTCATGATACTCTTCTTTCTATTTAATCATAAAAGGAATTTTTATATGACAAAAGAATCACTTCTTAAAGAGCTAGATAAATATAGTCATTATCACAGTAAAAAAAATAAAAAATTAGATTATTTTATTCTTGGTATCACAAAAGATGAACAAAAAATATGTCTCAAAATACATAATTGCAAAATGCAACAGTGGTTCAAAGAAAGAAGAACTCTTTTAAATAATATTTATGGCATAAAAAGAATGAAAAAACTAGATGCTTACTTAGAGGAGTGGCAAGAAGAAACTCAAAAAATATGTAAAATATTTGTTTTACAAGAAGAGAGAAAAAAGACATTTACTCAAAAGATATTTTCTATAAAGAAAACTAAAAAGAATGATGAAAAATATCTGAAAGAAGCAGATAAAATTAGTATTTGGAAATCAAATATATTAGAAGTAACCATGAAAATAGAATCAAAATTTAAAATGATGCAAAATAGACTTGATGCAATGCCTCAAAAACAAATTGAGATAGAGATATTCAAAGCATACCCCCAAGGATTATCTAAAGAAAAAGAAATAATACTTTAATGATATTATTATATTCATGATGAAAAAACTGATAAAATTATGATATTATGATATTATAAAAAATGTAGTTAGAGGAGAGTATAAAATGCATCTTAATTATCAAGGTGAAATGGATAAAATTGAAAAGCAGTTAGAAAAATCTTTTGATAATCAATCAGCTATTATAAATATATTAAAAGAGATTACAGACTCTGGTCGTGTTAATCTTTTTTTTTATGACAAAGATGAAAAAAGCTTTTATGATAATCAAAAAAATATTATTATACCTTTACAATTTTTAAAAGATGGCACTGTAAGTATGATAGGTGAAACCTATACTAGAAAGAAATTATATTTTTGTCATTATGTTCCTTTTGACCTTAATTATAATATTGCTTTAGACAATCCATTCAAGCTTAAAGTTACTTCACAAATAATTTTGCCTATTTTTTCGGAGAATGAAATTATAGGCTTTGTTAGATTTTCAAAAAGAGAACATACCTTCAATCAAGAGAGTCTAGATATAATTAAAAAACTTACAGCTGTATTACATAAATTTTTTTTGTATCAGCTAGATAATAAAAATGAGTTATGTGAAGAATTTTATGTTCTTAAAAAAACAGAAGTTCATACTTCTATTAATACAATAAAATATGAACTTAATAAATTACTAACACATACACATAATCCTGAAATTCTAAAACTTATCAATAATGCTACAATGCATGTAGAATCAGTAAATACTTATATCAGTACAGCAAATAATATAGATACTTCAATAATAGCACCTAAAAAAACAGATAATATAAGAGTGCTTATTGCAGATGATGTCAAGATGAATGTTAGAATACTCCATGCTATGATTAAACAAGAAGACATTGCTGATATCTCTTTTGCTTATGATGGAATTGAAGCGTTAGAAAAGGTTACAGAGGGACACACTACTGATAATTCTATAGACATACTATTTTTAGATCACTATATGCCTGGAAAACTAGGTTTAGAAGTAGCACAACATATAAGAGAATATGAGAGGCTACATAATAAATCAAGATTATTTGTTGTTTCTATAACTAATGATCCAAAAGCTATAGAAGAACAAAAAAACCTTTATGATTTTCATATACCTAAGCCATTTGTAAAATCTGATATTTTAGAAGTTCTTAAAGAAATTCATATTTTACAGACTCACTAATTATTTTTTCTTTGATTTTTTCTTTGATTTTTTAGCAGATTTTTTCTTCTCTACTTTTTTCTTTGCTTTCTTTTTATCAACTTTTTTTTCTACCTTTTTAGCAGATTTTTTCTTTGCCTTTTTCTTTGCAACTTTCTTTTCTACCTCTTTAGCCTCTTTTTTCTTTGATGCTTTTTTCTTAAGTTCTTTTGCCATAATTATTCCTTTTTGGCTATAAAATTTATTTATTATCTAACTAATAGTAATAAATTATAGAGATTGTACCTTTTTTATACTCTAATGTCAAGAGACTTTTAAGGAGATTAGTAATACTTTATGGTTTTTGGATAGAATTGCAACTACTATAATGATATTAAAGGATCACTTATGACATTTATAGATTTTAAAAAATTACTATTAGATGCAGAGATTACTCTACCAAAGTTTAGTAAACTTATCAAAGTAAGTGAAAAAAACTTACAAGCATACAAAAAAAAGGGTGTAGTTCCTAATACTATTGCTGTTATTGCCACCTGTTTTGCACAGCTCCATGCCAATGGTCAAGACTATCGTACACTTATTACTAGCCTAGAGTTACAAGCAAAAACCAAAAAAGGTGTTGGGTTTGCACAAAATAAAAAGACAGAAAAAAAAGAAGAAGAGTCAAGTTGAATAAAACAATCAAAAAAACATTAAAAAAATATGATAATATAGGGGATACTTATACCTATGCTTATGTCGGTTTTCCAAAAGGATTTGCTGGAATTAAAAAGGCATTTTATGGAAGCTATGATGCATTTAAAAAAAAATATCCAAACATCACCACAGATCAAGTATACCCCACACTTTTGTATATGCATGGTTCTTCAGGACTCTATAGAGGAGAGGTGTATCGTAAATATATAGTAGAAGAGTTAGGATTTATATTTTTTGCTCCAAACTCTCACAAAATAAAGAATAGACCATTTTATAAATCTCCAACAAAAAAGAGTAAATATATTAAAGTACATAAAGTAAGAGTTGCAGAGATTGATTATAACTATAAAAAACTTAGTAAACTTAAGTTTGTAGATACAAAGAATATATTCTTAATGGGAAATTCAGAAGGGGGGTTAGCATCAGCTATTTTTAAATCCAAAAAATTTAGTGGCAGGATTATTACAGCATTTTCTTGTGAGAGTTCTTACTTTTATAAAAACTTCAAACTAGGTTCTCAAAAATCTGAACCATTTCTCAATATTATAGGTACACATGATCAATTTTTTGCCAAAAGTTCTAAACTCAATAAAAATTACAAAGTCAAAGGTAATGGTATAGAAAAACTCAAAAATTACAAAAATGCAAAAGTAGTAATTTTACCCAAAGCCAAACATGATTTAACTCTTAATATTTATGTCAAAGATGAAATTCTAAACTTTTTACGGTTGTGGCATAAAGCATAAATGCTTTATGCTACAAGAGCTTATTTCTTTGCTTTTTTAAAGACTTTTGCTACCTCTTTTGCATATTGTAATTCTGTAGTAATACCAACACAAGAGCAGTTGATTTCAGAAAGAACATACTTATCTGTACCATCTTCATTATAGTCCAAGATATAATCCATTGTCCAAAGAAGTGGATAGTTTTGTCCTGAAAGGTATGGTCGAAGGTCTTTAAGCCCTTTTTTTGTGACTTTCATAACTTCTTTCCATTTTGGATCTTCAGGAGACTCATATTTGTATTTTGCACCAGAGAAAAGTGTTGCAGAGAATTCACCCTCTTGAGGTTTTTTATGTACTACAGAGATAGCTTTGTCATTAACAAGCAAAACTCTAATTTCACCCTCAGAGATTCTCTCTAAGTATCTACATCCTACAAATCCAGCTTTCCCTTGGAAATAAGCAGCATTCTCATCATCATCTTCAAAGTTTATTTCAAATTTATGTAAAAACTCATTGATGTCATCATAATAGAATTTTTCATTATTTACAGCTTCTACAGTAAAGATAGAACCATCTTCTTTTTTGGATACGAGATAAACACCCTCACCAGTTGAGCCATAGTTTGTTTTAAGAACACGAATGCCATATTTATCCAAATCAGCAGGAAATTTACTTACAAAGTCTGTATAGGTATGATAAAAATATGTATCATCATCACCTAAAGATGAACCTTTTAGTTTGGCAAGTATATCTTTGAAATCTAGGTTAATCATAACATCAGGGTGTGTATGAACTTCTACACCAGAGTTTGCAAGTG
This sequence comes from Sulfurovaceae bacterium, assembly GCA_016744805.1. Classification (GTDB taxonomy): domain Bacteria; phylum Campylobacterota; class Campylobacteria; order Campylobacterales; family Sulfurovaceae; genus SZUA-451. The sequence continues at coordinate 10,866 of JADGDQ010000057.1, read as the reverse complement.
CTTTTAAAAATTGAAAATACTCATCTACCTCTTTGAGGTTTCCAGGGTTAATTCTACTAATTACAGCAAAAGCATTCTCTTTAAGATAATCTAATAATTCATACTTTTTATTAGGTCTGTAGAAAACAATTTCTCTTTCTCTATCTGTTACTTTTCTGATTTCACTCAATATTGGTTTAGAGTCTGGTCTAAAACCATCAAATCCTTTATCCGTTCCTTTTGCATACTCAATAATGAAAATTTTATCCTTCATTTTGCTACTCCTTTGTTGGTAATATTTTAGATAAATAATGTTCTAAAGCTTAAATTATAAATCTTTGAAGATACTCTTTTGATGAGAGAGAGAAAGTATTTAATTATTAACTCATTAGTGTATCAAGTAGTAACATAAAAGTAAAATTTTATACTATTACAATTATTTTACTAGAGATACAAAATAGCAGATGGTAGTATTAAACTATTTCAAAAAAATCTGCTCTTATTTATTCTATAATATACTTTTATATACTAGGCAACTCTATAAATTTCATTGAGTTGCTGAATTAATTTTTTGTGAATATCTTTTACTTTCATACCAGAAGCAAATGCAGATTCTATTAAATCCCACTCTTCGTAGATAATCTCTAATGCTTCTTGTTCTTGTATATGGTAAGTTTTTTTCAAACGCCTTGCTAGTTTACTTAGCTTTTTTTCAGAAATTATAAACTCGTCTGATATATTTTTCATGATGAACTCCTATTATGTGATAGGAAAAGAGTAATATAAAATAGTTACAATTTAATAACATCAATATGCCCCACATCTAAATTTACTAATTATTTTTTTATTCATGGGAGTCTATGCTAGTGACATATTAAAGTGTCCCACCTACACGGGCAAACATTATCTTTGCAGATATATCTTCTAGTCTATCTATGATTTTAAGGTTTTTACGAATATATTTGAGTAAATTTATATAATCTTCATTAAGTTTATGTGCTACATCCATTTTTTGTAACATATCTTTCTCTATCATTCCATAAATATCATCTGTTTTACTTGCTTCTACATCTATCTTTGATGCTATTTCGTGGAGTTTACCTTTATCCTCTTTCTCATTTATCATCTCTATAGTATACTCTAACGCACGGATGGTACATTTGTTGATAGAGAGAGAATCCACGATAACTTTTTTAATCTCTGCTTCGGTTTGAGGATTACAAATTTTCATATTTTTAATATAGTTTTTCTCATTGGTAGCAATTCTTTGTAGTGAAGAAGTAATCTTTAAAAACGCCACCATCTCTCGCAAATCTTTTGCCTCTGGTGAATAACGAACAAGTACAGCAACTATAAGTTGGTCTATCTCTTCTACTTTGCTATTAATACCCTTTAGCGGTACTTTTGTCTGCTCATAACTCTTCTCATCACACTCACCTAGTGCTTGGAGTACTAATCTTTGAGAGATAAGTAAATCATTAAGTACTTGAGCTGTTCGCTCTCTTACCTCTTCTATTTTTTGTTTATTTAATGGTAACATTCCTATTCCTTCTTGCATAATTTTATCCAAATCGTCCTGTAATATAATCTTCTGTTAACTTCTCATCAGGATTGAGAAATATCTTTTCTGTATCGCCAAACTCTATAATATCACCTAAATACATAAAGGTAGTATAGTCACTCAGTCTACTTGCTTGTTGCATATTATGTGTGACTATCACTACAGTTACATCTTTTTTAAGTTCACTAATAAGCTCTTCTATAGCTCCTGTAGAGATAGGGTCTAGTGCAGAGGTAGGCTCATCAAAGAGCAGTACTTCAGGTTTAAGAGCGACTGACCTAGCGATACAGAGTCTCTGCTGCTGTCCACCACTCAGTCCCATAGCACTATCATTGAGTCTCTCTTTTGCCTCTTTCCAGATTGCTGCCTCTTTGAGGGCTTTTTCTACACGCCCATCGAGTTCACTTTTGCTTTTGATACCCTTTAGACGCAGTCCATAAGCAACATTATCATAGATACTCATAGGAAAAGGTGTAGGCTTTTGAAATATCATACCAACTTTTTGTCTTAGACCTATAAGCTGATTCTCTTTTTTGAGATTAAGAGTATTTTCCATTTTATTATTTTTTAGGTTACGGAGATTTATTTCTCCTTCATATTTACATCCAGCATAGAGGTCATGGATACGGTTCATAGCACGAAGTAGAGTTGACTTACCACATCCACTAGGACCAATCATTGCTGTGATTTTGTTCTCATAGATAGTAAGATTATTGCCTTTGAGTGTAGGCTCAGGTGCATTAGGATAAGTAAAGAAGAGATCTTTGACTTCCATAATAGGATTTGCTGTTTCTTTTGTCATTATGATTTTTTTCCTTAGATTATATTAATGTTTATTTCGAGTCACATAGCGACCAACAAGATTGATAAATAGTACAATAGCTGTCAATATAAATGATGCCGCCCAAGCTAATTCACGACTTGCTTCATCTGGGTAGGTTGCTAGGTTATAGATACTCACTGTAAGAGATGGAAACTGTCCACTCATATCCATAGTAAAAAACTGATTGTTTGCAGAGGTAAAGAGCAGTGGGGCAGTCTCTCCTATAATCCGTGCAAAAGAGAGGAGTATACCTGTAGTGACTCCTACTTTGGCAGCTTTGAGGACTATTTGCAAGACTATTTTGTGTTTACTTCCACCTAGGGCTATCCCTGCTTCTCGTAGCTCTTTAGGCACAAGTGCTAACATATTGTCTGTAGTACCGATGATAATAGGAAGCATCATAATAGCCAAAGCCACAGAACCAGCCCAACCATTGAATGTACCAAAAGGCTCTACCAAAAAGGCAAAAACAAAAACACCAATAACAATAGAAGGAGCTGAGGTCATAATATCACTAAGGTTTCTAATAACCATAGTCATTCTTTTTTCTCCACCATACTCACGCAGATAGATACCCGCCATCACGCCTATAGGTACTGCCACAACTGTTGCTAGAAGAGCCATAGTAAATTGTCCTACAAGCAGGTTTCGTATACCACCTTCAACCAAGTCATTGGTAAAAGTGCTTAGTTGTATACTTGAAACACCTTTATATGTAAGGGTAATCAATATCCAAAACAAAAACCCAATACCAACGAGTGCAGAGATGGTAGAGAGGGTTAATATAATTTTGTTGAGTAGAAGTCTGTTCATCTGTTTTCCTTACTTTTTCTTACCGATAAAATAGAGTTTTGCCACGGTAATAAGTGCAAAACTTACTATAAAGAGTATCAATGCCAAGTAATACATACTTGATAACTCCAAATCTTGTGCCTCTGCAAAGTTGTTTGCCAAAAGTACAGGTATAGATGTAGTTGGGTCAGTGATTTTATCAGGAATACTCATCACAGAGCCTATCAAAAATGCTACAGCCATAGTCTCACCCAATGCCCGTCCAAGTGCCAAAATAACAGAACCAATAATCCCACCTTTGGAGTAGGGCATCACCACATCTTTTATCACTTCAAACTTTGTTGCACCCATAGCATAAGCGGACTCTTTGAGGACATCAGGAGCTGTATTCATAGAGTCTCTAGTAATAGCAGCCATAAATGGTATGATCATAATTGCTAGAACAATACCTGCTGTAAGCAACCCTACACCATTACCTCCAAAGACCGATTGAACAATAGGAGCAAAATAGAAAAGCCCCCACATACCATAGATAATACTAGGAATAGCAGCCAAAAGCTCAATAGCTATAGAGAAAGGTTTTATTATCTTATCATGAGCAATCTCTGTGAGGAAAATAGCAATACCCATAGCAAGTGGAGTTGCAATCACCATAGCTATAAGCGTACTTAGAAGCGTACCAATAATAGGTATAAACCCACCAAATACTCCTCCCTCATCATCTTCGTCAGCTTCCCACTGGTCTATCACTAGAAAGTCAAAACCAAATTCATGCATAGAGGTTTGAGCATACGAGAAGAGTATAGCAAATATACCTACTAACAAAAAGAGTGAGAGTGTCGCAGCTACTAGTGAAAAGTCTTTAAAGAGTCTACCACCCATTAATATGCCTTTGTGTTTATTTGAGATGAGAATTTTAGAATAAAGTGGTAACAAGGTGGTAACGGAGGGTGGGTTGAGTTAAATTGAAGAATATTAATTATATATATCTATATGGCAGGAAGAATCCTACCGATATAGTATATTTTTATGTTGATTTTACTTAATCTTCTTAGCATCCCAATAGTTTCTAATCTGCTCTTTTGTCTCTTTTGGAAGTGGTACATAGCCTAGCTCTGTTGCTGCTGCGTCTCCATTTGTATATGCCCAATCGATAAACTTAGTAACTGCTTTGTTTGTCTCCATCTTCTCTTCTGGAAGTAGGATAAATGTTGCTGCTACAATAGGGTAAGAGGTAGCACCTGCTGGGTCACCGATAACTGCGTAGAAGTCATTATCAGGAGTCCATGTTGCATACTTGGCTGCATCTTGGAATGATTTGAGTGTTGGGTTGATATATTTTCCCTCTTTGTTCTCTACCTGTGCTGCTGGAAGGTTGAGTTTCATTTTGTATGAGTACTCAATGTATCCTATAGAGTTTTTAATCTGTTTGATATTTGCTGATACACCAGAGTTTGATTTCCCTGCTACTACTTTGGATGCTAACCATTTTGGTTTTTTGCTTACTTTAATTGTCTCATCTATTTTGTTGAGGAAATAGGTAAAGTTAAATGTAGTTCCTGATTTGTCTGCTCTAACAGCTACAGTAATATCTTCATTAGGAAGCTTCAACCCTGCATTTTGCTTGGCAATAGCCTGGTCATTCCATTTTGTAATCTTACCACTAAAGATACCTGCAATCGCTTCACGGCTTAGTTTAAGCTCACCATCTTTGATACCCTCTAAATTATACGAAAGTACAATAGAGCCTACCACAGATGGGAACATAAAGAGCTTATCTTTTTTCAAGGCTTCTGGTTTGAGTGGTTTATCAGAACCTGAAAAATCTACCATTCTTTTTTTGATAGACTTGATACCATCACCTGAACCTGTGGGTGTATAGTTTACTTGATTTTTGGTTGCTTTGTAGTAGTCTGAAGTCCAAGCTTTATAGACTGGTCCAGGGAATGATGCCCCTCTTCCTTTGAGGTCTTCTGCATGGATTGTGGTAAGTGTTACAGAGGCTACTACAGCTGAGGTAATGATGGTTTTGAGTGTCATAGGTGTTTCCTTGAAAAAATATTTCCAAAATATTTGGGTTGAAGAAGTATAAAACAAGATGGAAACAATTTGGAAACATATACAAAAAGATGGTAAAATAAACAAAAATTAGGAATTAATTATTGAAATATCTTATTGATTTTATTGAAAAAAAAGATGTCCAAAAGAGCAAAATTTATAAACATCTCAAATGCACCGCCCAAGAGGCAAAACTTTTGCAATATATCTGTCGTCGTTATGTAAAGGGTGATGAGGAGATATCTGCGTTGGAGGTTTTGCGAGATAATTTTTCAAAAGGAGAATATCTCTATCTGCAACAGCTCCCTATGCTTAAAAAAATTATGGATATGGGATGGCTTACACAGCTAAGTTTTGGGCAGGTGAAGACGCATGAGGTCTCTTTGCTAGAGATACTCAATGCCTCTCTTACCCCAAGTATTGCTCTGCTTCGTCTCCTTGAAGAGGGTTCACTAGAGATCTCTTTGCCAGATAGCAAACCCTATACAGACCATTTGGAGTATCTGCAAGACCAGTTTGATGTAGTAACACTCTTGCATAATATAGCCACATTCAAACAAAACTACACAGAGAACTCTTTGGGGATTGGTAGACTCAAAAACAAACTTAATCTCCTTACCCAACGCATTCAAGAGCGACTCAAAGTGACACAAGAGCCTATCATAGTAGAGGAGTTTTTTAAAGAAAAAGAGCTAGATGAGAGAGAGCAGAGAATATTCCTAGCACTTCTCAAAGAAGAGTATAGCGGTGGTGAGGGGGTCTTTAGAGAGATGAATACGCTTATAGAGCTTATCTCTTTTGATGAGTATGAGAAGATTAAAAATAGAGCCTTGTTAGAAGAAGGCTCGAAACTGATTACCGAAGAGATTATTGATTATGAAGAGATACTCAATATGTTTGGAGGGATTAGTCGCTCTTTCTATCTGCGTGATGGAATAATGCAACAGATTATACATCCCAAAAAGAAGAAAAAGGTGACCAAACTCAAACTTGATATGCTTATCAAAGAGCAAGACCTTTTTGAGTATCTCAAACCCACCACAACACTTGATGATGTTATCTTGCATCCTAAAACCAAAGAGGTACTCCATACACTTATCAAACAGGTAGATAAAAAGGTCTACAAAAAGCTCAAAAGTTGGGGTTTAAAAGGAAGCAAAAATATAGATGCACGGATTATATTCTATGGTGTCGCAGGTACAGGCAAAACAATGACTGCTATGAGTCTAGCCAAAACACTCAAACGCCCTATACTTAGTTTTGACTGCTCTAAAATTCTTTCGATGTATGTAGGTGAGAGTGAGAAGAATGTGCGTAAGATTTTTGATGATTTTAAATCTTTGAGCAAAAAAGCAAAAGTAGAGCCTATCTTGTTGCTCAATGAAGCAGACCAGTTTTTGAGTTCGCGAACCAAAGGCGAGGGGAGTTCTGCTGATAAGATGCATAATCAGATGCAAAATATATTTTTAGAGCAGATAGAGAGGTTTGAGGGGATACTTATTGCAACTACAAATCTACTTGGTAATATCGACAAAGCCTTCTCACGGCGATTTAACTACAAAATAGAGTTCAAAAAACCAAATAAAAAACAGAGAGTCAGACTCTGGCAAAATATGCTCCCACAAAATGCCGACTACGAAGAGGGCTTTGAGATAGAGATGCTTAGTAGTTATGAGCTTACAGGTGGGCAGATTAATCTAATTATCAAAAACAGTGCCTACAAAGTAGCTATTAGAGAAGAGAGTATCTTTATGCTAGAGGACTTTGTAGATGAGATAGCTAGAGAGTTAGGCAGTAGTTTTGATGGAAGTAAAAGTATGGGCTTCAAGGTCTAAATATGCAAGAGCAAAAGGCTAAATACTTCTCTGTAGGTATTATTGCTATAGCTTTTGTGCTATTTGTTTATGTGACTATACAAGCTGTAGCTATTGTACAGAAGAGACAGATAAGCACAGATGATGGTATCTATAATAATCGTGTCACACAAAACCAAGCAATCCAACAACAAGCCAACCAATTAGTCGCAGGGTGCCAAACAGACCTCTGCAAAGCCCAAAAGGTACTCTCGTATGTCACCGCCATACCCTACCAAATCAACCACTTCAAAGCCCACTCACCACAACAGACCATACGCCTCAATAGAGGTGATTGTGATGATAAAAGCAATCTCCTTATCTCTTTGTTACATGCCCTAAATATTGAATCCTATTTTGTATTAGTTCCCAAACATATATTTGTAGTCGTAGCACTCCACCACAAACCCAATGCAAAAGCTCTATGGATTAATAAAACCCCCTACTACATACTAGAAAGCACCGCCAAAAACTCCCAAGTAGGCTACCCCCTTCGCTACAAACTCAACCAAATCAATATGATACTTGACCCTTTTGAAAATAGAGAGATAGTAGTTAAGAGTTTGGAGTATGGTTGATGTTATGCATATTTAAATTATTTTTAAAAAACCTAACCCTATCAAAAATGATAGGGTTAAATGATGTATTCCTATCATTTATGTTAAAATAGCATCAAAAAGGTTTTATAATGCCTAGAGATAAAAAGTGGATTTGGGAAGATGAAGCTTATCCTCACTTTCAATATGATTTTAAAAAGCTAGAAACTCGTTTGGCTTCTGTCTCTCGTAAGCAAGGGGAGTTAAATACGCTAGGCAAAATCATTTCTAAAGAACATCTACAAGAGAGTCAAGTTTTGGCACTTGAAGAGGAGATAATATCTAGTTGTGCCATAGAAAATGAGATATTGGATAGGCAAAGTGTCAAGTCTTCAATCAAAGAGAAATTAGGTTTTGAGAGTGTAGCACACTATACAGCAAAAACCAAAGAGAGTAACTTTGTAGATATTTTGATAGATGCAAATAGCAATTATCATGAGCCTTTGAGCCTAGAAAAGCTTTTTGCTTGGCATCGTAAAATGTTTGATAGACATAAGACATTATGGAATATAGAAGTAGGTCGTTTTAGAGAAAAAGGCACAATGCAAATCGTATCAGGCGTGATAGGCAAAGAAAAAGTCTTTTACGAAGCCCCTCCACACGATAGACTAAAAGAAGAAATGAAGGCTTATATCAGATGGTTCAATAGCACTCCCTCTTCTTTACTCAAAGCCTCTATCGCCCATTTATGGTTTGTGATTATCCACCCTTTTGACGATGGCAACGGCAGAATAACCAGAGCCATCAGCGATATGGTCTTATCGGATATAGAAAAATCTAACACTTCAAGACTCTACTCTCTGTCAAAGAGTATCAATACGGACAGAAAAGGCTACTATAAAGCACTAGAAAAAAGTACGGGATATATCGTAAACGCAGAATCCATGGATATTACTATTTGGTGTGAATGGTTCTTAGGCACAGTAGAAAAATCTCTCACAGAAGCACTCTCTTCTATCTCCTATATCGTAGAAAAAGCTAAGTTTTGGGATAGACATAGAACAACAACTTTTAACGAAAGACAAAGAAGAGTCTTAAATATGATGTTAGAAAAAGATATAAAAAAGAGTGAAAATCAACTCACAACCAAAAAATATAAAAAAATGGCAAACACCACAGCCCCCACAGCATCAAGAGATATAAAAAGTCTCTTAGCTTTGGGTTGTATAGAACAAGTACTAGGAAGTAGTGGTCGGAATATTCGGTATGAGATTGTGGCTATGGCTAAAAGTATATAGGTAAAAATTATAATCAAAGAAGGGTATTCTCAGCAAATTATGGCTAAAGTATTGGAGATAATATAACAAACTGTGTTTGCTGTGATTAAGAGGGGGTAGGAAGTGAGTTATCATTATCACCCGACCCCTAAAATCAAGATTTGAAGTTAGTACTTCAATCTTAACAGAGTAGTATCTCTTTGCTTTAAAGTTGAAAAAACTTTGAATAAAAGAGCTGTTACTCTTGAAAGAAATTATACGAGGATTTTACAATGATAAGATTGTTTTTTATTTTGCTATTTAATATACAACTTTTGAGTGCAAGCTGGCTTAGTGAAGCTACAGGAGTGGATATTAACTTTAAAACAGGAGAAGTTAAAGTTGAAACTCCAAGACCTGGTAGAGTACTTGAAAAAGCAGCAGATGCCGTTATACACCCTGCCAATGAACTAGCTGAAGAATTTGAAGAGTCCCTTTGTAGTCTAGTTGGCAGAGAACCTGGAAAGAATTGTAATATTTCTGGTGGTATTAAATATAGCTCTGATGGGAATATTGTAGCAATCGATAGTCAAGGTCAAGAAGTTGAAAAGAGAGAAAAAGGAAAAGAGGTTGATATTTTACAATGGAGTCAAGATATAAAAATAGAAGCATGGGAATTAGAAAATAAAGAAGATGAAAGATATATAATTGGAGGATTATTAACGTTTTCTATAAAAGCACCAGAAGGAATTACTTGGTTTAAAGATTTACCACTTTTACCGACAGTTTCAGGAAAAATTAGAGATTCTATAGCAGGTTATCCACTAGTTGGGGCTAGAAGAGTAAATGATGATGGATCATATAGATTACACCGAGGAACAGATTATGCAACTCAAATTGGCGAACAAATAAAAGCCCCTTTTAATGGAAAAGTAATAAGAAATCAAAAAATGAGTAAAAAAAGATTGAATTTTATTGAAATAAAAAACTCTCAAGGAATTATAGCAAGAGTACTTTATGTAAATTCACAATTAAAAATTGGTGACAATATTTTAAAGGGTGATACTATTGGTACAGCAGAAGATATACATAAAGGTGGATATAAAAAAATTGTTCCACAACATATCCATGTTGAATATCGAACTCCTAATGGTCATAGTCTTTCTCCTGATGGTAAATATGCTATATTAAAAAATACTGATGGGATTGAAAATTTATGTAAAGGTGAAAATAGGCAGTGCTTTTCTCCTGACAAATATTAAATGAAAGAGTATGTCAAGAAGGCGTAACAACTAGAGTAATTTAAGAAGATTACATAGGGAAAAGGGGGAAAGAGGAAAAGGGGTCTGGTGATAATGATAACTATATTCCTCGTTTGCATATCTATATTTGAACCTAATTTCACTTGTAATCCAACGCTAGTTGGCAAATAATATTTGAGATATTGTAGCTTATTTGTGGTCAATGAGAGATTGATTTATTTGGCTCTCATAAGCATTCACACCGAGGACGGAATAGGAATGAGAAACCCTAAGCATTTTTTATATTCTCTTGCTCAGCTATCATTTCTTCGAGTGAGATACTTTCCATATTGATACCTTTTCGTGCTTCTTCTATGGCTTTTTTTGTCTCATCATTGGAGATTTTGACTTTACTGTTTTGTTTCCTCTTAATTGCTTGAGGTTTTTCTTGTATATACGCTAGGAAAAGGGGTCTGGTGATAATGATAACCATATTCCTCGTTTGCATATCTATATTTAAACCTAATTTCACTTGTAATCCAACGCTAGTTGGCAAATAATATTTGAGATATTGTAGCTTATTTGTGGTTAATGAGAGATTGATTTATTTGGCTCTCATAAGCAGTCCCACCGAGGAGAGACTGTGAAAAAACTGTAGGGTGTCAATTAATTTATTGCACCTTAAAAACAATATTTCTATTATAAAAAGCTTGTTTTTTAGTAGTTTTACTCTATATAAGGTGCGATAAATCGGCACCCTACAAAAA
>JADGDQ010000004.1 GCA_016744805.1 Sulfurovaceae bacterium | reverse complement strand
AGTTATTCTTTCTTTTTTGTTACGAACAAAAAAGTAAAATCAAAACTCAAATAGACGTTGATTTATTGTTTACTTATATTTAGTTGTCAAAGATCATTCAACTCTACTCGCTAATCAAACTCTGACTAGGTCTTCGTGTTGTTGGACGCGTATTATAGCCCCTTCTTCTTTCTTTGTCAAGGGTTTTTGTCAATTCTTTTAAATTCTTTTCTCTTTTTTTGTTTTTTACTCTTCTGCTTACATTATAATTATCCGACTTTCTTCTCTTTTTGCTTAATTGTTATGTAATTTGCTTTTTTTCTTCTTGAAGTTCTGCAATTTTAGCTACACAAGATTTAATTTCTACACGAAATGTATCTAATTCTTCTTCTATCCATAATTCCTCCATCTCATCTTCTGCAAAATCCATATCTTCTTTTTTAAGGTGATATGCTTTTAAAAGTTTTTGTCTATAAATCTCTATCTCTTCAATACTCATATTTTCCATAGGTACTCCTACTTTATAAAACTACAACAGTAATCTGTAAGTTCTTTAACACGAACCAAAAATTTGGCATTACCATCAACACTAAACTCTTCTCCACCTTTGATTGTTTTCCACACTGAAGAATTTGGTAGTTTTATCTCTAGTTCACCACTATAAATTTCCATAAGCTCTGGATCAACTGTACCAAACTCATATTCACCAGGAAGCATTACCCCTAATGTTTTCAAAGATCCATTTTCAAACTCTATCGTTCTACTTGTTACTTTACCATCAAAATAACTATTGACTGCTTTAGTTATTTTTACATTATCAAAACTACTCATATATTTTATTCCTTTTAAACTTTTATATCTTATAAATAATATCAGATGAATCGTTATCTCTAGCTCAACAGACAAAGAAAAGAATAAAAAACTACTTATAATAGACTTCTTGTTACACTATACTAAATATCTCTATAGTTAAAAGAGTAATTATGAATCTTCTACAACACTATCAAAACCAGCATCCAAATAATGAATTTTACCTTCCTAGAAAAAAGCAACTAGGAGAGAGTTCAAAAATAAATATATATGGTGTACGAGGTACAGGAAAAACTGCACTTGTAGTAGATTACCTTCTCCAATATGATGACCAAGAGATACTTTATATAGATTGCGAAGATCCAAATCTCCACTTTAGTTCTCTTAATTATTTAGATTTACAGAACTTTATTGTTAGTAATGGTATAACTATTCTTATTCTTGATCACTATTCTAAGATTTTACTTGATGAAATACCGAAAGTAGCTAAAATTATTTTACTCTCTAGAAAAAAAATTAAAAAAGATGGATTTGCGTATATAGAACTATTTCCACTTGATTATGAAGAATTTTTAGTTTTTGAACGAGGTCTATCACAAAGTAGTAGTTTTAATCATTTTTTAAAACTAGGAACTTTACCTATGATGGCAAGATCAACTAAAAATAGTATTATGGTACTTAAACTATTTTTACAAAGTAAATTTACTTCTCAAGAACAATCATTACTTATACTCCTAGCTCATCATCAAACTAAACATCTAACCATTAATCAACTTTATACTTATGCTAAGGAAAAATTTAAAATTTCTAAAGATTGGCTTTATAAAACTATTAAGGAGTTTAAAGATGAAGGAATCATTTATTTTATAGATGATGTTTACCAAAAAGGTGGAAAGAAGATGATACTCTTTGACTTTGCTTTTGCTAAATATCTATCAATTAATCAGCCATTTATTGTACAATTTGATACTATGGTAGCATTAGCATTACTCAAACATCATATTGAATTTAAAACACTAGGTATAAATGGCTATCTTAATGAAAATCAAGAGTTAATTATAGTTGCTCCATTTGAAAGTGAAGAGAGTATATGGAAGAGATCATATAATAAATTTGCTATGTATAAAAAATATAATATACAAAAAGTAATTATTGTTACTGTTGCTAATCAGTATGAATATAAGATTGAAAATATAGAATTTGAAGCTTTACCATTTTATGAATGGAGTATACTTAATGAAGATAATATAGATGAGTAAAAAGAGAAGTGTAGTACCCCTCTCCAGATCCCTGCGGCGCTCGGTAAGCAAGGGTGGGCTGCTATGTCCCCATCCTGACCCAGTATCCTTAAATACCGTCGCACAGGTCTAGAAAGAGGCAATCAATATACCACGGTATACTCAATGCCTCTTTGAATTAGAGCAGTATTGTAACCAAATTAATCTTAAATATGTTTAATTTTAGATAATTTTCTGTATAATGCTACTCTTTCATTAGTAGAGAGGTGGCCGAGTGGTCGAAGGCGCACGACTGGAACTCGTGTATGGGGCAACTCATCGAGGGTTCGAATCCCTTCCTCTCTGCCATAAACACAATATTATTCTAGTTATCATAAACTCAAATTATCCTCAAATAAAAAAAGAAGTAAATAAAAAATAAATTAGTTAGTGTAATAATTATATGAAAGTATTGAAGTAAGTGTGTTATATGTAAGTGGTGCGGATGAGAGGACTCGAACCTCCACGCCGTAAAGCACCAGATCCTAAGTCTGGCGTGTATACCAATTTCACCACATCCGCATGTGATATTATATCATAACAATAATAAAGTGGTACACCCATTAGGATTCGAACCTAAGACCCTCGCCTTAGAAGGGCGATGCTCTATCCAGCTGAGCTATGGGTGCAACATTATGTAAATATAATAAATTTTATCTTATTTATAAAATTTCAACTTTTAGCTGAAATTATATAATTATGGTACGCCAGAGAGGACTCGAACCCCTAACCCTCAGATCCGAAGTCTGATGCTCTATCCAGTTGAGCCACTAGCGCGCTCATACTGCCGTACATGGGGTGGACGACGGGGCTCGAACCCGCGACAACCTGTGCCACAAACAGGTGCTCTACCAACTGAACTACATCCACCATCGAATAGATAAACAGTATTTATTATAATATTTTAAAAAACAAATTTAATGGTCGGAGTGAAAGGACTCGAACCTTCGACCCCCTGGTCCCAAACCAGGTGCGCTACCAGACTGCGCTACACTCCGTTACTAAATCGGAGTGCAATTATAGACAAAAAATATATATTTGTCAAGGGTAATTGAAAAAAAAATAAAATTTATCTCCTTTTACCTTATTTATATGATTTTTGGGCTTTAATTATAACTTTGTATAATGTCAATATAATGATAGGAAATGGTGTATTTATATGGATAATTTTTTTGAAATAATTAATGGGTTATTAGCTTCGGTATTCTTTTTTGATATGTTCTTTGGAATGATGGGTGAGACAAAAATGCCTTTTATTGTAGCTTGGCTTATAACTGGTGGTGTTTTTCTTACTTTTCGTTTTGGGTTTATTAATGTACGGATGTTTGCTCACTCTTACAAAATCATTACAGGTAAGTATAAAACTGCTGATGATGTAGGAGAGATTACCCCTTTTCAGTCTCTAACCACGGCTCTTTCTGCTACTGTAGGACTTGGAAATATTGCGGGTGTGGCTATTGCCATCTCCATAGGTGGTCCTGGAGCTACATTTTGGATGATACTAGCTGGTTTTTTTGGGATGACACTCAAATTTACAGAGGTCACACTTGCACAAATATATAGAGAAAAACGACCAGATGGACGCATTATGGGTGGGGCTATGCAGTATCTCTCTAAAGGTTTTTCTGCTAGAGGATATGCAAAGAGCGGAAAATTTTTGGCTATTTTATTTTCTGTGTTTGCTATTGGTGGCTCTTTGGGTGCAGGAAATGCTTTTCAAACAAGTCAAGCAGTAAGTGTGATTAGTGAGAGAATACCATTTTTTGAGACTTATCCAATTGTCTTTGGAATTATTTTAGCTACGATTGTTGGCTTTGTTATTATTGGAGGTATCAAAAGAATTGCAAGTACAGCAGAAAAAATTGTCCCTCTAATGGTAGTTATCTATCTTATGGCATCCTTATGGATACTTGTAATAAATGCCTCAGAAGTTCCTTCTGCTATTACTCTTATTTTTAATGAAGCATTTGCCACATCATCTGTAGCAGGTGGGTTTATTGGTGTATTGGTAGTAGGGTTTCAAAGAGCCTCTTTCTCTAGTGAGGCAGGAGTGGGGTCAGCAGCTATTGTACACTCCACAGCAGCAGTCAAATACCCTGTACGCCAAGGGATGGTAGCACTCTATGAGCCATTTATTGACACCATTGTCATCTGTACAATTACCGCTCTCGTTATTATTACTACTGGTGTCTATGACCCTACAGGAGCGTTTGCACATCTTGTAGCAGAAAAAGAAGGAGCAGCACTCACCGCAGCAGCGTATGGCACAGTTATCTCTTGGTTTCCTGTTGTATTATCTTTCTCTATAGTTTTATTTGCATTTAGCACTATGATCTCTTGGTCATACTATGGTGAGCGATCGTGGACTTACCTCTTTGGCGAAAAGTATACACTCCTCTACAAACTTATATTTATCTCTTTTACCGTCATAGCCTCTGTCACAAGTGCCTCTGTAATGCTCAATTTTTCTGACCTACTATTTCTAGCCATGGCTCTGCCAAACCTTATTGGTCTCTATGTCTTACAAGGTGATGTCAAAGCAAACCTAAATGTCTACCTTAGTAAATGGAAAGATGGAGAACTAGATAGAGAGGCGTTGTAGTATCTATTATGGAATTAGTCTATTTATGGGTTGAGGAGTATAAAAATTATATTCTAAGTTTTTTCCTGAAAACAAAAAATTAAATAAATAGAGAAGGATATTAAATATGGAAAAATTTATCATTAATCAAAAAGTCTCTATGAATGAATCTAAAGAAGTTGAATTTAAAGAAATACCAAAAAATAGAGATGGATTAAACTATATTAATCTAACAATACCAAAATATATAACTGCATTTCTAAATAGTAGTGATGTTAATGGGGGAAGCATATTTTTTGGTATTCAAGATGATGGAAAAATAGTAGGTGTAAAATTTAATCCTAGCCAAAACGGAGATAATTTTCAAAAGACCATAAATGATAAAATTAAAACGAATATAGAACCTTTTGTAAATCCTAGTTTATATAATTTTAAAATCCATAAAATATATAATAAAAATAATGAATCCATACTCAATTTATATATTATTCAAATAATAGTAAAAAGAGATACTCATAATATCTATTTTTACAAAACTGATGAAAAAAAAAGAACTATGAGAGTTGCATTAAAAACCCATAGTCAAGTTTTAGAGCTTCAAAGTTTAGAATTAATTGATTTTATTAAAAGACGAAAAAAGATTATCTATAGTCAAAAACCAATTTATGAGATTAGTGATTTATTTCAAACTTTAGAGGAAGTCAAACCTTTACTTTATTGGATAAATACACCTATACCAAAAAAAGATTCTAAATACTACTTAGTTGCTCTACAAAAATTTTTTTATCTTCAAAGTACATTGACTTCAGAAATTGATTTTAATTTACAACAAGGGTTAACTAATTTATTGAAAATAAGTTATATGTATCCAAAAATTGATGGATATAGTTATGAAAAATTCAAGGTAGCAACAAAATATTTTTATAAATATGTTTCTATGATTAATAATTTAGAAGAATATAATGAATGGTATTCTAAATTTCATTACCTTCGTGGTGATTTAAATTTATTTTTAGATACGCATCAAAATAATATAAAATATGAAGATAAGTTATTAATTGAGTTAACAATACAAATATTAGACTACTATAAAAGTCATCAAAAATATTTTATGAATTCAAATACTCTGTTTTATGAACTAAAAAACATAATTTTTAAAGAATCTCTCAACAAAATACCTATAGAAATCAATCAAACAGTAATAAAATTATTAGTACCTCTTATTGAGGATAAATTAGGAGTAAAATTTGATAATAATTTAAACTCTTTAAAGCATCAATGTAAAAATGACTGGAAACAATTGATAGAAGAAAATTAAAATCTATATAGCATTATCTATTTAAATAACTCAAAAAGGAAAAACCATGACAACTAGAAGAACTTTTCTCTCTGCTTCTGCTGTGGTGGGTCTCTCTTTAGTTTCTGCCAAAGAGGAGAGTAGACAAAGAGAACTACCACAAGAGCTTTATAATATACTCCAAAAGGTGCAAAATCATCTCTTTCCTAAGGGGACTCTTTTGCCCTCTGCATCCCTCTTTGGGGCTACAGATTTTTTGCAAGAGACACTCTACCACTCTAGCTATGATAGGGATATACGAAATTTTGTCCTTAGAGGAGCAAAAGAGCTTAGAGATACCCATAAAGGAGAACTTTTGAACTATAATGAAGAGCAGATGGAAAAAGCTCTGCGTGATTTTGAAGAGACCAAGATGGGGAGCAATTGGCTTAGTAGAGTTATGATACTCTCTATAGAGGCTCTACTTAGTGACCCTATCTATGGTGGGAATTTTCAAGAGTTGGGATGGAAAGCATTAGAGACTACAGGTGGGTCTCCTCGCCCTACTTCAAGGTATGTAGCATTATGAGAGATAAATATGACGCAATTATAGTGGGTTCTGGTGCAAGTGGTGGAGCTGTGGCATATCAGCTCTGCAAGGCAGGGTATAGGGTGGCTCTGTTGGAGAAGGGTCGGCTTATTAGACGAGAAGAGTTTAGTAAAGATGAGTTAGCCTACTGTCGGCGTGATATTGTGACTCCTAATCTCTTTGATGAGTACCATACTATTGAAGAGAAGATAGATGGTGCATGGGTAGAGACTCCTACCTTTGAGTCTGGGTGGAGTTTTTGGAATGGGAATATTGTGGGTGGCTCATCGAACCTAATGAGTGGTATGCTTCATCGTATGCACCCTGATGACTTTAGGCTCAAAACTGTTTATGGAGAGATTGAGGGGGCAAATATAGAAGATTGGGCTATAAGTTATGAGGAGCTTGAACCCTACTATACTCTAGCAGAGGAGTTGGTGGGAATCTCTGGCAAAGCCCAACCACATCCATATAAAGCACCACGAAGTACCAAAGATTTTCCACAAGCACCCACCCAAGAGAGTGCTATTACCAAACTCTTTGATAGAAGCTGTAAGGCTCTAGGAGTTACGCCACTTATTACCCCTAGAGCTGTACTCTCTCAAGATAGAGGAGAGAGGTTGGCATGTTACTACTCCAATTTTTGTGGAAGTTATGGCTGTAGCTCTGGAGCTAAAGGGAGTTCACGAGAAGCATTTATTGCCCCTGCTCTGGCTACTGGCAACCTTACACTGCTTACAAATAGCCATGTAACAAAACTCCATAGTACTCAAAAAGAGGTTACAGAGGTAGAGGTTGTCAATACTCTTACTCTTGCCTCTCAAAAACTCTCGGCAAAAATATTTGTCCTCGCCTTACAAGCCCATGAAAGCTCTCGACTTCTTCTCAATTCAGCCAATAAATTCCATCCACAAGGGCTAAGTAATAGTAGTGGAGAGGTGGGCAAAAATCTTATATTCTCCGCAGGTGGAGCAGGTGGAGGGACTTTTTATCGTAAGAGTATGAAAAAGAAAGATTTTGAAGCTCTAATGCAACGAGGATTGTTTGTGAATCGTTCACTTTTGGATTGGTATATTCAAAAAAATTGGTTAGGAGGCAAAGAGAAAGGGGGATTAGTAGAGTTTATGTTTGAACACCAAAACAATATCTCTCGTGCAATCTCTACAAGATACAGTAATAGCAGACTTCTTTGGGGTAAAGAGCTCGCCCAAGCTATGCACAGCTCATTTACACAGAGTAAAAAGATTCGATTTGAGATATTTAATGACTGGTTACCTACAGATGACTGTTTTCTCTCTTTGGATACCAAACGAAAAGATAAATATGGCATGAGTGTGGGCAAACTGCGTATACATGGGCATCCTCATGATATGAGTGTAGCCAAGAGTATTGCTAAAGAGTGTGAAAAAGTCCTTCAAGAGATGGGGGCAGAGGATATCTATAGCTCACTCTCTTCAACACCACCACAAAATCTTATCGCAGGGGGGTGTCGCTTTGGAGATGACCCAAAAAGAGCCGTATTAAATAAAAATTGTCAATCTTTTGATACTGCTAACCTCTTTGTTGCCGATGCTAGTTTTATGCCTACAGGTGGAAGTACCCCTTATACTTGGACAATCTATGCAAATGCTTTACGAGTAGGAGATATGATTATAAAAGTGTTACAAAGAAAGTTATAATCATTAAAAAATAAAAAAAATTATACTAATAATAAAGGTGATATTTTAGAAACAATCTATTGCTATAATTAAACAATAAAAAGTGGAAAAAGGTTTTGAATCTTCCAAAATATATTACAATTTGACCCTTATATAAGGTTGATTGTTTATATTCTGTTAACAGTGTTTTGTTAGAATCAACTTATTATCACTAATAAAATTTTATTTGAGTTCAAAAGTATTTTGGACTTTTTTTACATAATTCAAGGAGACACTTTAATGAAAAGAATCTATACATTATTATTTAATTTAACACTTATATCTTCATACAGTATTGCAAAACCATCTAAAATTGATTCAAAATATGAATCGGACCAACAGAGTGAGAGCTTTAGTAGCATTAATGGCAAAAAAGTTAACTATACTATCAAGTCAGGTGATACTCTTTTGGCTATTGCTAGAGAACACTATACAACAAGAGCAGAAATTAGAGTCTTAAACAAAATGAAAGAAGGGGAGAAACTTAAATTAGGAAGAGTTCTTACAGTTCCTACACATACATTCTATCCCAAAAATGTACTTGTAAAGCATCCTATAATAAAAGGAGATACACTTTATACTATTGCTAAAAAATATCATACTACAACTGCTGAAATTTGTACAGTAAATTCTATTACTAAAAAAACAAATTTAAAATTAGGTCAGATATTAAAAGTTCCTACAAATACCTATAAAGCAAGCAAAAAATCTACAACTACTAATAGTGAAAAGAGTAAAATCATAGAGTATGCTATTAAAAGTGGTGATACACTTTTTAAAGTAGCTAAAAAACATAATAGTACAAGCAAAGAGATTGGTAAATTAAATGGTCTTGGAAAAAATGATAATCTTAAAATTGGTATGATAATAAAAGTTCCTATAGATACTTATATCAAAGGTAAAAAAACTTCTACAAGTAAGCAAAAGATCTCTGATGATACTTCTAAAGAGGTTCAAACAAAATTACCACTCACTATAGCTTCTGTTGTCAATCAAGAAAAACAAAAGAGTATAGATCTTGCAAAAGCTAAAGAAGCTGAAGAGAAAATAAAAAAAGCTGAAGCAAAAGCTAAAGCTCTTAAAATAGCTATAGCTCAAAGAGAACTAGAAGAACAATCTATATTAGATAGAGCTGAAACAATTAAGAAGAAAAGAGAAGAGAGAGCTATCGCAGAAGCAAAGGCTGAAAAAACAAGAATAGCTGCTGCAAAAAAAGCCCAAGAAGAGAAAGCAAAAGCCCAAGAAGAGAAAGCAAAAGCCGAAGCAGAAAAAGCAAGAATAGCTAAACTTAAAGCTGAAGCACAAAAGAGAATACTTGAAGCAAAGAAAAAAGCTGAAGAAGAGGCTCGTCAAGCAAAGATACAAGCTGAAAAAGAGGCAAAAGAGAGAGTTCGTCAAGCAAAAATAAAAGCAAATAAGTTAGAAAAAGAGCGATTACAAAAACTCTTAGATGCAGAAAATGCTAAACTTGCTAAGATTAAAAAAGAGATGGAAGAGCTAGAAAAACAAGCTAAAATTAAAGAAGATTTATTATCCAAAGCAAAAGAAAAAATTAAACAAGCAAAAATAAAAGCGGATGCAATCAGTGAACCAAATAGTACAAAAAAAAGCTCTATAGAAAAAGCTAAATCCTTAGAAAAAGAAGAAGAGAAAAAAAGAAAAGAAGAAAAAAAGAAAGAAGAAAAAAAGAAAAAAGAAGAATCCTCAAAAAAAGAGAGTGCTAAAAATAGTCTCAAAACTCCCACTACAATAGTAACAAATAGTAATAAAGTTATCGACTATACAGTAAAAAAAGGAGATAACCTTTATAAAATTGCTAAAGCACATCATACTACTACTATTGAAGTGCGTGATGCTAATAAATTTAGAAGTAATTCTGATTTAGTTGTGGGTAAGATGATTAAAGTTCCTATTGATACCTATTTCCATTTAAAAAATTATAAAATACGATCAGGAGATACGCTTTATAAAATAGCAAGAAAACATAATACAACAACAAGTCGTGTTTTATTAGCAAATAAAATGAATCGAAAAAGCAAACTAATCAAGGGTGATTTGATTAAAGTTCCTGTAGATACATTCTCTATTGAGAGTGATATTGACACAGTAAGAGTTGCCTCTAATACAAATACTTTTAAGAAAAAAGTTCATACAAGTAAAAAAATAGAACTCCCTCAATATAAAATTCAAGCAGGTGATACTCTTTATACTATTGCCAAAAACAGTAAAACTTCAGTCAAAAAGCTAAAACAACTTAATAAAATTAAATCCAATAAAGATTTAAAAATAGGTAAATTTATTACTCTTCCAAAAGGAAAAAAAGTTGTAAAAATCAAATTAGCTAAACAAAATAGTGCCGTAAGAGTTAGAAAAAATAAAGAAGAAAAAGTTGTTATTACTACAACAAAGAAAAATAAAAACTTTGAAAGTTTTATGGACTCCTTAGGTGGAAACTCAGGACGAAAAGCTCTTCCTCGGTTAGCAAAAAAACATTTAGGTAAACGATATGTATGGGGTGCTACAGGACCATATAGATTTGATTGTTCAGGATTTACTAGCTATGTTTGCAAAAAAAATGGTGTATGCTTACCACGAACATCTATTAGTCAATCAAAAGTAGGGAAATATGTTTCTCGCCGTAACCTCGTAGCAGGAGATTTAATATTTTTTGATACATCCAAAAGAAGAAAAGGATATGTAAACCATGTGGGTATCTATATTGGAAACAACAAATTTATACATGCAAGTTCTGCAAAGAAAAAAGTTGTTGTAACAAGTCTTAATAAACCATTTTATAAATCTCGTTTCAAGTGGGGTAGACGCGTAGATATGTAGAGTTATAGTTCTAGCTCTTACAAAAAACTCTCTTCCAAAGCATCTCTTAGGATAAACCATTATAATATTCTTTAAAAAAGGTCGTACTATAATGAAAATTATCCTTGCACTTGTCTTATCTTCTAGTCTACTCCTTGCTAAAACACAAAAAAGCTTCTATCCCGATGGGACTATTAAATCTGCTACAAGCTATAAAAATGGCAAAAGAGATGGTATAGAACATATCTATTATCCTGATGGTGCAACACTTATGTTTGCAAAGCCTTATGTTAATGATAAAGTTCATGGAATTTTACAAGCATATACTAAGAGTGCTATACTTAAATATGAAACACCTTATATACATGGTATTCTTGATGGACGCAGTCGGTATTATAATAAAAATGGTCAGCTTAAAGCAGAAATAGATTATAAAAAAGGTCTTAAACATGGTGCTATGCGACTCTTTTATCCTAGTGGTTTACTTAAAATAGAGACTTTTTGGAAAAAGGGCAAATTAGTATCAGGATATACATTAAGCCAAACAGGTGTAAAAAAATCTTTTACTAGTAATGAGATGAAGATATTTTTTAACGCTAATAAATAATAAAGGATTTTTTATCGATAATTTTTATCTTATATTTTTTCTCCTTATTTTGCTTATAGGATCTGTTGTTGTTTATACCTATTATCTTAAGGAGAAAAAAGAGCAACTAGATGCTATTAAACGAGGTTTCTGTCCCTCTTGTCATCAGAAGTCTATAGAGATTACCGATCAACGAAATACAGGCTGTGGTGGTCCTAAGATGGTAACTTTTGAGTGTATGGAGTGTGGATATACAAATGTTTTTAATATAGGTGGTGGAAGTTGTGGAATTTAACTACTAATCCACACTTGCTGCATATCTTCCTGACCCCAAAAATACAATTGCCAATGCTCCCATTAAATAAAGCATTGGTGTCTCTATTGACCAAGCACCATGCTGACCTAAACTAAAAATAGTTTTCAAGTGTACAAGATAGATAGCCACACCCATATTTATTACAATCGTTATAGCCCACCATCGACTTTTCCAACCAAGAATCAAAAATATTGGAGCAATAATTTCACCTATATATACTCCATAGGCTAACTGAGCAGGAAGATTGTGGACACTAATCAAACCACCAATATGCTCTACACCATGCATTATTTTATCAATACCATGAAATAAAAGTAATCCACCAATACCCAACCGTAACAAAAGCTTTCCTATACTTGGCATATTCATTATTTTGTTCTCCTATCTTTTATAAATTATGCCATCTTCTGCGTTAAAAGTTACTTCTATGCTATAATGCCGACTCAATAAAATTACTTACAAAGAATACAAATGATCAATAGAAAAAAAATATATAACCCAAATTCTCAAGAGAAAACCAAAGACCGTAAAATTTTTGGTGGTGATCCCACAGGGATTTTTGAATTAAATGATATTAAATATCAATGGGCATATAATCTTTGGGAAGTTATGCTTAATAATACTTGGTTTCCAAAAGAAGTAGATATGACCAAAGATGTAAGTGATTATAAACATCTTATAGATGCAGAAAAATCTGCGTACGATAAAGTGTTGGCACAATTAATATTTATGGACTCTTTACAAACAAATAATATTATTGACAACCTCAATCCTTTTATTACCTCTCCTGAGATCAACTTGATTCTTGTAAGACAAGCATTTGAAGAGGCTCTTCACTCACAAAGTTATGCTGTTATGGTAGATAGTATCTCTACAAATTCTGATGAGATTTATGATTTATGGCGAAGAGATATGAAACTAAAATCCAAAAATGATGCTATTGCCAATATCTATGAAGAACTCTCCGAAAACCCTTCTGATGAGAATATTGTTAAAGCTATGTTTGCAAATCAGATACTTGAAGGAATCTATTTTTATAGTGGTTTTACCTACCTCTATACATTAGCACGATCAGGCAAAATGTTAGGGTCTGCACAGATGATTCGTTTTATCCAAAGAGATGAAGTAACACACTTGCTTTTATTCCAAAATATGATAAATGTAACCAAAAGAGAGAGACCAGAGATATTTACTCCTGCATTTCTTGAAGATATTTATCAAATGTTCCGTGACGCGGTACGATTAGAGAGTGAATGGGGAAAATATATTACCCAAGGACAGATATTAGGATTAACTGATGATATTATAGAGCAGTATATACAGTACCTAGCTGATGAGAGACTTACGGCTGTAGGGCTTAATCGTATCTACAATGTACAACACCCTATTAAATGGGTTGATAGCTTTTCTAAATTTAATGATCAAAAAACTAATTTCTTTGAGGGGAATGTAGCTAACTACTCAAAAGGAAGTTTGGATATGGATGATTTTTAAAAAAAATATAAAAGCTGTAACTCTACAGCTTCCAACAAAAAGACGATACAAAAAAAATCTAGAAATACTCCTTGAACTTTTAGATAAACATAAAAATGATAATTTAATTGTAATCCCTGAAGTATTTTTGACAGGGTATGATTATGAGCATATCTCTACAGCAGAAAAATTCTCGGCAAATGCAATAAAAATATTAAAAAAAAGAGTTGATAAACAAATAGTCGTCTTGACTATTATCAAAAAAGAGAAGGATGGCTTTGTAAATCAAGCCATAGTTATTCATAATCACAAAATTGTACATAAACAAAATAAAGCCAAACTCTTTAGATTAGGTGATGAACATAAATATCTCCAAGCGGGAAAAACTAAAAAAATCAAACCATTTAAGATAGATGGAGTCTCTTATGGATTATTAATCTGTTTTGAACTTAGATTTAAAGAGCTATGGAAACAGATAGAAGGGGTTGATATTGTATTGATACCTGCTAGATGGGGATTAGCTAGGAAACAGCACTTAGAGGTACTTGTACGGGCATTAGGAGTAATGAATCAATCATTTGTAATTTTATCTAATAGTAAAGATAAAGACATGGCTAGTTCTTCAGCTATTATATCTCCTCAAGGAGAAGTTATTAGTGATGATACACAATTTTCTATCACAAAAGATATTAATCTTAATGAAGTCAAAAAGATGCGTCGATACATTGTATTAGACTAATCTATAAATGTCACAACAAAATTATATAGCTACTCTGTAAAAAGCTGTTTTTTATTAAAATTATTTGATTTTATCATAGTAGAGTTTTTTTATTAATAATATTTTCGGTATAATATTTTTTACTATGAATAAATATATTTATTAAAATTACAGAAAGAAGTATTGCTATGGTATCATCTATAAAGCTACAAAGAATGGTTCAAGAGATAGAAAAAGAGTTTCCCTTAGAACCTTATATTCAGAATGCTTTTTTAGCTATAGATCGTGAGGCTTTTGTTCCTGGTGGATTTGGTCACTTTGCTTACAAACTTGATGCTTTACCTATTGCAGCTAGTCAATGGATTAGCTCTCCTTTGACTGTAGCCAAAATGACACAGTATCTTGATTTAAAAAATGCTGACAGTGTACTTGAAGTAGGCTGTGGAAGTGGCTACCAAGCTGCTATACTCTCTAAAATATGTCGTCGCGTTTTTACTATAGAGCGAATTGATACTCTTATCAAAGAAGCTAGAAATCGTTTTGGTCATTTAGAAATTAATAATGTATTTACACGATTTGATGATGGACAGAGAGGTTGGAGAGATTATGCACCCTATGATAGAATACTCTTCTCTGCTACTGCCAAAGAGATCCCTCAAGTACTTTTTGATCAACTAGCCGAAGGAGGCATACTTATTGCTCCCATAGAAATAGGCTCTCAAGAAGTTATCAAAAGATTTTACAAAAGAAATGGACGGATTAGTAGTGAAGAGATTGAACTGTGTCGTTTTGTACCTGTTTTAAATGGTACAGAAAAATAGATAAAGACCTCTGTATACAAATACAGAAGTCAAAAAGTACTCTTAGCCTCTTTGTGTCTCACCATTAAAGCTCACAATACCATATTTAAGATTTGAAATTTGCTCAAAACCTAATGCTTTCATAGCATGTTGGACTTGGAAACTTCTACTACCTGTATGACAATATACAATAATTGGTGTCTCTTTTTTATCATTAATATCTTCTACTTTTGCATAAAACTGTGAAGTTGGGATAAGTGTATCTGTGCCTACAATATGACCCATCTGCCACTCCATAAGCTCACGAACATCTACAAGCTCAAACGAAATCATACCCAAGTCTCTTGCTTCGATAAGTGCTTCTAACTCATCACCATCGAGTTGCTCTTGCTTAAGAAGAATCTCAGCTTGTTCATGAGATAGACCTTTAGAGTGTTGATGCACAACCTCTTCTATCTCATCTTTAACTCTTTGTGACTCAGCATATTCTGGTGTACAGAAAATACCACAATGACATAAACCATCTTCAGGAATCTCTTTTTCAAGAGCTGGTTTACATGGACAAATACGATTATCTGCTGTTTTTCTCTCCTCTTTAGTCTCACCTATAACCATAAAACATGGACAAAATCTTTTTCCATAAATTATACGATTTCGAGCAAGCCCCATAGTTACACCTTCGTTAACCTCTTCATTCGGGTTTTGAACAAAATTAAACTGCTTATTAACTTTTTCTACGAACTGCTCTGTTTTTTCCATTTCAGCTTTAAACTCTGGGGAATTCATATCTATCTGTTGCATCATGTATTATCCTTTATGTTAAATTATTTTTTTGATAAATTCTTATCATCTATAGCTTCTTCAAATAGCTCTATTTCTTTAGAGAGTTGCTCTATTTTTTGACCCCATCGCTCAAAGAAATCTTTAGTTTTATTAAAATCTAAAGTTACACTACTGTTACTTATCTCTACACCCATATCTTTCGTAGCCGTTAGATTACCCTCTTTGAGCTCTTTATCTATCTTTTGAGAGGTAGTAGTGAAGCTATCAGAGAGTTTAGCAAAAAAATCTTTTGCTTTATTGGTATCTATAACTAGTTTACCCTCATCCATTGTAACACCTAGCTTTGTTAGAGTAGACTCATTTGCCTCTTTTATAGCCTGTTGCTTCGCAAGTGCTTCTTCTTGGTCTTTTCTCTCTTTAGCTAACTGTATCTCTTTGAGTTGCGTTTGTTGTGCCTCTTTATAGAGCTGTGCTTGTTTGGCCTGAGCTAGCTCTTCTTTTGATTCACACCCAAATATTATAACCAAAATAGCAAAAACTACAACTATTTTTTTCATTTTTCCCTCCTATCTAGGAGTTGTTGTTGCCTTGTGTACATACCTGTAAAGGTCATATAGCTAAGCCAAAGAATAATACTAAAGACAAATAGTCCAAATGCTCCATCACTCGTAGACATAAAACTACTCAATCCTGCAAGTGTAAATAGAAGCTGAACTAAAAAAAGATAACTCACAGTTCTACTTACATTATTTTTAAAAAAATCTAAGAGTATATGATGGATATGACTTTTATCTGCTTCAAAAGGAGAATGCCCACTTCTGATTCTACGCACAAAAACAATCACCGTATCCAGAATAGGCAAAGCAGTAATATAGAAAATAGTTATAGGATGTATATACTCTAAGGACTTAATACTCAAAAGTGAAATAATAAAACCAATAGTCAAACTCCCACTATCTCCCATAAATATCGAAGCTGGACTCCAATTAAAAAATAAAAATGCAACTAAAGATGCCATAGTAAATAGACTAATAATCAAAATAAATTCATCATTATATTGGTATCCAATAGATGCTAAAGATGCCATAATAATCAATCCAATACCAGCACTTAAGCCATCCAAACCATCAATAAGATTAAAAGCATTAGTAAAACTTACTACTGCCAAAATAGTAAAGGGGAGTGCTAAATATCCTAAAGAGACATCAAAACCAAAATAAGTTCCAAGTGTTGTAATTTGAATATTATCCATATAAATCAAAATTGAAGAGAGAATAATAAGCAAAAATTTCGTTTTGGGTTTTACATCATGCCTATCATCCCAAATGCCCATCCCAAAAATAAATATCATGCCTATAAAGCTTAAAATATATTCCATAAACAAGGAGAAGTGCGTAAAGAGTATTACCGTAGTAATACTTAAAAATATACCAATACCCGCACCACGAGGAGTAGTATGCTTATGTGTACTTCTGCTATTTGGTACATCGACTAGGTTAAGTTTTGTAGCATATTTAATAATAAGTTTAATAAATATAAAGGATAAAACAAAAGAGGTAGCCATCATAAAATAATAATCTGTTTGCATAATTATAAAAATACCTTCTTACTATCTAAATTGATTCTATAAAATGTAAATTTTGACAAATTATATCTAAAAAACAAAAAAGTTATCAATAACTTTAATTAACACTACAGTATACTAAACTTTCGGATTATACACAAAAAAATTAATTTTAGGAGGAAAGAGATGAAAGGATTTATGATATTTATTGTCGCTGCTGCGATAGGTTTTTATCTTCTTACCAATGTTATTGGCAAGTTTAAAGAAGAAGATAATAGATTAATGAACGAAAATGAACTTCAAGCCCAAGAAGACCAAAAAGGGTATAGAACAGATGTTGTAGGAGATATGGTCTTAGTCAAAAGCAATGACCCTATAGAAAAGAGAATAGGTGTTTGGAAAAGAAGCCCTATGCACGAAGAGTATATTGCTCTCTTTCCAAACTTTTCAGAGATGGAACTCTATGTTGATGATAGAGTCCATGATGATGAACTCAAAGGAAGAATACTCAAAAAGCTCAAAAAGATTAGTAGTGATTTCTTCTCTGGTTCTGTAGGTGAGATTCAAGCAAAAGAGGATCTTGATAAGATTTAATAGATTAAGGCTTCAAAGAGAGAATCTTCTCTCCTTGCCCTTAATAGTTATTATATGGGGTCAGGTGATAACGATAATATAAGTAAACCTACGCTATACTCCAAACAAGGAGCAAACATGCCAAGACGACCACGCATTGAGATAGCAGGATATTATCATATTATCAATAGAGGAGTAGAACAAAGAGTCATCTTTAAAGAAGCTTCTGATTATGAACAGTTTGAAGAGTTGATGTGCTTTTATATGCAAAGCTATGGTATTACACTCCATAACTATTCTCTTATGACTAACCACTACCACCTACTCATAGAAACCTCTACAGATAACCTCTCAAAGTTTATGAGACAACTTAACATGAACTATGCCATCTACTTTAATAAAAAGTATAAAAGAGTAGGACACCTTTGGCAAGGACGGTTTAAATCTTGGTTTGTGACAGATGAAGCTTATCTCTATACTCTTATGCTATACATAGAACAAAATCCACTCAAAGCCAATATGGTAAAAACACTAGAAGAGTACCCATACAGTTCGTACCACTACTTCTTTAAAAAAGAGATACCGCAGTGCCTACAACAAGCTTGGATAGTACAAAACCATAGAGGTGACCATCAAGCCATAGAAGCTATGCTCAATAGTGCTGTAGATATTTCTGTGTTACAAGAGTTAAAAAAAGCATCTTCTTTGATAGAAGCACCCAATATAGCTAAAAAGCCAAATATTGCAAAACTTAGAAAAATGCTAACTAACACAAAAGATTTACAAGAACGAAATCGTAAAATAGTCAAAGCTTATGAACAAGGCTATTCTCAACATATAATTGCTAAAGTATTGGGCATATCACAACCTGCTGTGTTTGGGGTGATTAAGAGGAGTAGGGGGTGAGTTATCGTTATTAGCTGATACCTATATTCGCTATATTCCTTGGTCGGTGGAGTTGCATACATTTATTTATTTATTTATACTTTCTCTATTAATGAATAGTGTAACCTTGCGTATTCTTTTTCTTTACCATAGAATACTTTCTTAATAGTATATAAGCCACAAGTGTTTGGTGGTGCTACTTTTGTTGTACGCACTTTATAATTTTTATTTAAATATTTCAAGATAGTATACTTACTGTTTAGATATATAATTTCACATTGAATATCTGTGTTATCATCAAGGGGGAAGTCCTTTATTGTTGTACACTTTATTTTATTATACTCATCTGCTAATTTATTATCTTTTTTTAATTCTTGTTCTTCTAGTAATTTTATAGCATGTAATAATGCTCTTGTCACCTTTGAATTTTGACAAATGTGATTATCTTCAAATATTTCTCCTGATAATGGATTAACGCCATCTGCTAAATATTGTAAAATAGTTTTATAATTAATCATTTTAGTCCTCACTGACTTATATATTTCTCTCTCAACCTATACCTTTCCCAATAAAAAATAAATTTTTGTATCGTACAATTCATTTATTGTATTCGCACGAAACGATGGAAACTAAATGAACATCTACTACTAATCTTTGCATAGTTTCACCTTTTTATTTTATTTTAACTTAAACATTATAAATCATAGTTTAACCTATCTATTCATTGGGTTAGGCAGGATTAGGGGTCTATCATTAAGGCTATCACAACCTGCTCTATTTGGAGTGATTAAGAGGAGTAGAGAGTGAGTTATCATTATCACCTGAACACTCCTCAATTATTGAATCTGTAGTTTACTATCTTCTCTCTCCACTCTAATAAATTTTTTTCAAAACCTACACCCCTGCTCTTATAAAAAACAGACTTTTTACTTACATACTCTTGTTTGACCCATCCTCCCCAGTCATGTGGATAGAGATACTCTTTACTATGGGTTTTGATATGATTTGGGATAGAGTATATTTTTCCATTTTGTATACTCTCTTGTGCTTTGTTTATGGCTAGGTAGGCGGAGTTTGATTTGGGTGAGGAGGCGAGATAGATAAGCAGTTGCGAGAGAGATATTCTAGCCTCTGGATAGCCAATATGTTTGACTATATTTAGAGTAGAACTTGCAAGATTAAGAGCATTTGGATTGGCATTTCCTATATCTTCACTTGCGAGTATAGCTAATCTTCGTGCAATAAACTCCGCAGGTTCTCCACCCTCTATAAGCTGTGCTAGATAGTAGAGTCCTGCATCTATGTCACTGCCTCTAATGCTCTTTATCATTGCAGAAGTTAACTCATAATGGCTCTCATCTTCGCTACTACCAGCTTGGAGTGCATAGGGGCGAATCTGACGCAGAGTCTCTACCCCTAGAGGCGACTCTATAGCCATACCACTCTCTAAGAGGTTCAACATAGCTCTTGCATCTCCGCTACTTGAACTTATCAAAAACTCCAAAGCCTCCTCTGTGACAATAAAATGCTCTTGTGTAATAACATACTCCAAATACTCTCTCATCTCTTCACTCTTAAGAGCCTCTAACTCAAAAAGATGCGAACGAGACCGCATAGCTCTACTCATAGAGTAGTAGGGGTTCTCTGTGGAAGCTCCTATTATCAGAGCTGAGTTATTCTCCATAAATGGCAAGAGTACCTCTTGTTGATTTTTGCTAAGTCTATGTACCTCATCTATAAAGATAAGAGGTTTTTGTAAAGCATTATGATACTCTTTGAATACTTTTCGTAACTCTTCTACTTTGAGTGTTGTTGCATTCATCTCATAAAAAGGTCTTTGGAGTGTAGAGGCGATAATTCGTGCGAGAGTTGTTTTGCCAGAACCAGGTGGACCATAAAAAAATGTATGGGGGAGTTTGCCTGATTCTATTAAGAGACGCAAAGGAGCCGTAGCCAAAAGCAGATGCTTTTGACCCACTAGGTGGCTCAATCTCTTTGGACGGTATTTAAGAGCTAAGTTCATCTCTAAATATTTATTACTCTGCTTCTAGCATCGCACCGTTACTAGCATTGGTTACCAACGCTCTATACTGCTTAAGCCAAGAGCTACTAAGTGGTTTGACAAGTGGTTTGAAGTCAGCTCTTCTTTGAGCTATCTCAGACTCATCTAGTCTCACCTCTAGGATATACTGGTCTACATCTATATGTATCTCATCACCATCTTTGAGCAGTCCTATCATACCACCCTCTGCTGCTTCAGGACTCACATGCCCTATACTTGCCCCTCTTGTTGCACCAGAGAAGCGACCATCTGTAATAAGAGCCACTTTATCTCCTAGCCCCATACCCATAATAAGGCTTGTAGGAGAAAGCATCTCTTGCATACCAGGCCCGCCTTTTGGTCCTTCGTATCTAATGACTACAACATTCCCTGCTTTGACTTTGCCATTGATAATCCCTTTGATAGCTTCATCTTGACTATCAAAACAGACAGCAGTACCAGTAAAGACTCTCTCTCCTGTGATACCTGCGGTTTTGATAACAGCACCCTGCTCTGCAAGGTTTCCATAGAGTATCGCTAGACCACCCACCTCGGAGAATGGGTTATCTATAGTATGGATAATATTAGTATCGAGTATCTTTTTGTCTGCAATTTTTTCATAAGTAGTCTCACCAGTGATAGTAAGGTTATCAAGGAGTATATCATCGCCTCTTTTGCTCATCTCATGCATCACGGCACTTACACCACCTGCTTTGTTAATATCTTCCATGTGAACTGTACTAAGTGATGGAGAGATTTTAGCTATATGAGAGACTCTTTTGCTTACTTTATTTATATCTGATAGATTAAAGTCTACTTTTGCCTCTTTGGCGATAGCTAACATGTGAAGTACTGTATTAGAGCTTCCGCCCATCGCCATATCTACAGCAAAAGCATTTCTTACAGCATTTTCATTTAGGATATTAGTGAGTTTATACTTATGGGCATTTGCTCTATCTTTGGCAATATCACAGATGCGTTTTGCTGCGGCTCTATAGAGCTGAGTTCTCTCTGGAGTTAGTGCCAAGATAGTACCATTTCCAGCTAGAGCAATACCCATAGCCTCCATAAGAGTATTCATAGAGTTTGCTGTAAACATACCACTACAGCTCCCCCCACTAGGACAGGCATTGCACTCTATCTCTGTAAGCTTCTCTTCGTCTATCTCACCTGCCTCAAACTGCCCTACCGCCTCAA
Organism: Sulfurovaceae bacterium; assembly: GCA_016744805.1. Taxonomy (GTDB): domain Bacteria; phylum Campylobacterota; class Campylobacteria; order Campylobacterales; family Sulfurovaceae; genus SZUA-451. The sequence goes on along the minus strand of JADGDQ010000004.1, from coordinate 47,198 downwards.
AAGCAGTAGCGAGGTCTATAGGTGTGCCATCATGCATATGCCCTGCAGCCATAGGACCACCAGAGACAAATACTGTAGGTACATCCACACGCAATGCCCCCATGATCATCCCAGGGACAATTTTGTCACAGTTTGGGATAGCTATCATTGCATCTAGTTTATGTGCATTCATCACGGTCTCTATAGAGTTAGCAATAATCTCACGACTAGGCAGAGAGTAGAGCATACCATCATGCCCCATCGCAATCCCATCATCTACACCGATAGTATTAAACTCAAATGGCACACACCCATTGGCTCTAATCTCCTCTTTGATAACCTCAGAGACTTTGTTGAGGAAAAAATGCCCAGGGATTATCTCGATAAATGAGTTTGCCACCCCAATAAATGGTTTGTCAAAATCTTCATCTTTGAGTCCAGTGGCTCTTAGCAAACTTCTATGAGGAGCTCTACTAAAGCCCTCTTTTATTTCATTACTTCTCATTTGATTCCCTTTTATTCTATAATATAAATTTTTACAAATTATAGCACTTTAGCATTGAAAAGACGAGAATAAAGATAATTTAATAAAACAAAAAAATAAAAATTAGTATGTTTTTAGTGAAAAAAAGATACACTCTATACTAAAATAGATGTGCTACTATAAAAAACTACGAGACTAGAGGATACGCATAATGAGAAAAAATATTGCTTTACTTTGTATAACAGCAGGGACACTTTTGAGTGCTCAAAAAATCACAAATATTCAGTTTGATGGATTGATTCACCTCTCTCCTGCTGTTGCCAAAGAGGTTGCAGGGATTCATGAAGGTGATAGTGTGGATGTAGGGCAGATAGATGATTCTGTTAAAAACCTCTACTCTCAGGGTTACTTTAATGATGTATGGGTAGAGAAAAAAAATGGTACTCTCACATACCACTTCAAAGAGAAACCTGCTATTTCTAATATAACTGTAACTGGCTATGGTTCAGGTGATGATGGAGAGACTCTTCTTCAAGGGATTGGTCTAAAAAAGGGTGATCTCTATGATGAGAGACGCATAGAAAAAGCAAAACATGCTCTTATTATGAAGATAGAGAGTGAAGGGTATTATGATACTGTTGTAGAAACTAGCAAGAAAAAAGTAAATGATAGTTATGCCATCACCTTTGAAGTAAATAAGGGTGAAAAAATCAAGATTAAAAAAACAAACTTTATTGGTTCTAAAAATCTTGATAAGAAAACAATAGAAGCAGATATGGTAAACAAAGAGAGCAGTATGTGGAGTTGGGTACCTTTTTTGGGTGATAGTGATGCCCATGTAGATCAACTCCAATATGACTCTATGAGAGCAAGAGAAGCCTATATGAAAGAGGGTTATATAGATGCCGAGGTGAGTAAACCTTTGATGCGTGTAGATTCAGGCTCATATAATGCCGAAGTTAACTATATGGTCAAAGAGGGCAAACAGTTTAGAGTAGGCAAGATGACACTTTCACAAAGTGTTGCAGGTATGGATAATAAAAAACTCACCCAAGGTCTTAAACTTAAAGAGGGCAAAATATTTAATATCAAAAAAATGAGACTTGATATGGAATACCTTAAAAAAGAGGTAGGAAACCTAGGATATGCCTATGCAAAAGTCTCTCCAAACTTTCATAAAGATGATGCCACTGGTGTTGTAAATCTTCAGTATCAAATTATTCCTGGTCAAAAAGTAACGATTAATGATGTTCTTATCTCAGGAAATGATACAACAAAAGACCGTGTTATTAGACGCTATATCTATCTAGCTCCTGGTGACTTATATAACTTTACAGACCTCAAAGATAGTAAAGGTGCATTGGGTCGAACTGGTTTCTTTGAAAAGGTAGATATTCTTCCTGAAAGAATCACAGAAGACAAAGTAAACCTACTTGTAAAGGTCAAAGAGACACAAACAGGGAGTATCTCTGCTGGTGGTGGATATGGTAGCTACCAAGGTATTATGTTTAATGCAAGTCTCTCTAATAAAAATCTTTTTGGTACTGGGTTGAGTGGAAGTTTGGGCTTTGATATTTCAGAAATTTCTACAAGCTATAACTTCTCTGTTACAAATCCTAGAGTATGGGATAGTGAATATAGTTTGAGTGCTAGTTTCTTTGTAAGAGATTATGAATATATTGATTATACACAAGATCAAGTAGGTGGTAGCCTAATGACTGGAAAACGATTTATGCGTCACCTGTATGCTTCTGTGGGTGTGAGCTATATTGATAACCAATCTACTGTAAATGATGGGGCAACTATTGTAAATGATTTTTTATATATAGATCAATATATCAAAACAGCTTTCTTAGCAGGATTATCTTTTGATAATACAGATGACTACTATACTCCTAGAGAAGGGTTTGTAGCAAGTATTAATGGTGAGTTTGGCTCATTTGATGGTGACTTAGAACCATTTGAAGAGAAAATCTATACAGACTATGCAAATATGAGTAAATTCTCTGCCCGTTTTGGTGCTTACTATGGTATGGAAGATTTAATAGATTATGACCTTATTATGCGTTTCAAACTAAGAGCTACACTCTTAAATCATGATGATAATGAGAAGATACCAACAGCAGAAAGACTCTATATGGGTGGTGTAGGAAGTGTAAGAGGCTATAGCCCTTATTCACTCTCTCCGTACATAATAGACCCTGCAACAGGATTAGAGCGAAGATTTGGTGGTGATAGTAGAGCCTCAGGAACAGTTGAAGCGAGTATTCCTGTCTCTGAGTCTGCCAAGATTCGTTTAACATTTTTTGCTGATTATGGAAGTATCTCTGCAAGTAGCGTAGCAGGACTAGATATTATCAATGATAGTATTACAAGAAGCTCTGTAGGAGCCCAAATAGAGTGGAACTCTCCATTTGGTCCAATCAACCTTATTTTTGCAGAAGCACTTGATGCAGAGACAGAAGAAGAAGAGTCACAATTTGAGTTCTCTATGGGAACGAAGTTTTAGAGGAGCGTTACATTGAGTGAAATAATAGATGCTATCAAACAAGAGATAAGCAAAGTTGTTGTAGGTCAAGAAAAAATGATAGAGGGGCTTTTGGCAGGTCTTATCTGTAGGGGGCATATACTCCTAGAGGGAGTCCCTGGTTTAGCCAAAACTACTACAGTCAATGCCTTAGCCAAAACACTAGGATTAGAGTTTAAAAGAGTACAGTTTACACCAGACCTTTTACCATCAGATATTATTGGTACAGAGATTTATGACCCTGCTAATAATGCCTTCAAAATCAAAAAAGGTCCAGTATTTACAAACCTTCTTTTAGCAGATGAAATCAATAGAGCCCCTGCCAAAGTACAATCAGCCCTCCTTGAAGTGATGCAAGAGAGACAAGTAACTATAGGTGATGAGACCTTTAAGATTGATTTGCCTTTTTTGGTTATGGCAACACAAAACCCCATAGAACAAGAGGGAGCCTATGAGCTTCCTGAAGCACAGCTTGACCGTTTTATGATGAAAGTTGTAGTTGGATACAATACCAAACAAGAAGAGCTAGAGATAGCAAGAAGAGTTGCTAATAATGGTTTTGAGACTATCCAGCAAGTAGCTTCACTTACAGACCTAGAACAGATTCGCAAAGAAGCGATGCAAGTACATTTAGATGAAGAGATAGAAAATTATATTATAGAACTTATCTTTGCTACAAGAAACCCCAAAGAGTATGGATTAGAAGATTTAGAAAAATACCTAGAGTTTGGAGCATCTCCTAGAGCAAGTATTGATATGTACAAAGCTTCTCGTGCAATTGCCTATCTTAAAGGGCAAGATTTTGTCTCGCCTATAGAGATAGCCTATATAGCCAAAGAGATTTTGCGTCATAGAATTATCCTAAGCTACGAAGCCCAAGCAGAAGGAATTACCCAAGACTATATTATCTCCAAAGTCCTTTCAGCAGTTCCTATTCCTTAGGGACTCTTATATTCTCTCAATATTTCCTATCACTTTTCCTACTATTGATACTTCCTCAGGAGCAAGTATCTCTGGAGGATAGGCTTGATTATCAGAGATTAGTTCTATCATTCCATCTGCTCTTTGACGAACTCTTTTGATAAAAAGTCCTGCATTTGTCGAGGCAATAAATATACCCCCTTTCTCAATGCTATTTTGCTCTCTATCCACAAATACAATAGCTCCATCTTTGAGTGTGGGTTCCATAGACTCTCCATCTACATGAATAGCTTCTAGCTCTTTATGATTATAATCAACCATATTTTGCATAATCTTCTCATCAACAGTAATCATCTCATACTCCTCACCAAACACCTCTGCCCCACCACCAGCACTTGCACGAATATTAGCAAAATAACGCATCTGAAAAAACTTCGTTGTTTCTTCGATAAGCATATCCACAGACTGATCAAAAAAGAGCCAATTAATACTTAATTTTTTTCTTGCACAAAATTCTAATAACTCAGGATAGGGAATTGATTTTCTTTTTTTCATTGTTGCAAAAGTAGTCTGAGGAATCCCCAACTCCATTGCTACATCTTTGTCATATATTTTACCACCAATCTTGTTATTAGATATTATATCTTTAACTTTTTCTATAATCTCATTAAATTCAACCATAACAAACTCCTTTTATAGAGCAATTATAGCATATATAAGGTTATTTATATGTCAAAATGAAATATTATAAATAAAATATGTCTGTAGATTTTATCCAAGTAAAAGCACACTTACTTCTTCGCCTATCTCTTTATTTGTCTCATTTTCATCAGTTACCAAAAGGGCTATATCTCCTAGCATATTTGTAAGTATGGCACTTGTACCTACTTTTTTATCTTTGAAATCTACTTTATATTTACCTTCTACAAGAGTAATATTACAGGCGGTAAATTCTGTTTTTTTGGCTCTTTTGATAAAAGGTTCTGCCAAGGTAGCTTTGAGGGTTTGTAATGCACAATTGCCTTTTTGGAGTTTGGCTATAAGTGGGACAAGATACAAAAGAGCTGTAACTGTGGAGGAGTAGGCAAATCCAGGGAGTCCTATGATAAACTTATCACCTTTTCTTGCAATCATAATATGCTGACCTGGTTTGATGCGTACACCTTTGATAAGTACATCATATCCCAACTCTACAATCACATCTTTTACAAAATCAAAATCTCCTACACTTACACCACCTGTAGTCACTACAATATCACTTTGATCCATAGCATCTGCTATAGCCTGTGTAATACTCTCTTTGTCATCTGCAATACATCCATGCTGAACTGCTACACCATCATATTTTTTGGCAATGGCTTCTAAGATATAGTTATTAGAGCTTCTAATCTGTGCATCATTTGTTTGTGTTTCTCCTAGTTCCAAAAGCTCACTTCCTGTGGAGATAATGGAAACTTTAGGTTTTTCATAGACCAAAGGTAAAACAATATTCAAGCTTGCCATAACACCAATTTGTGCTATATCTATTTTTGTTCCTTTAGATATAAGGCATTGATTTTGTGCATAATTTTCTCCAATAGCTCGTACAGAGAACCCTTGGGGGACAGTTTGATTAATAATAATCTCATTCCCTTCTACCGTAACATTTTCTATAGGAATAAGGGTATCACTCCCCTCAGGCATTAATGACCCTGTAAATGTCTTGATACAATAGCCTTCCTTGACAGTATCATTTAGGCTAGTTCCCGCAGGATTAATACTAGAGATAGTAAGTCTTCCTAGGCTTATATCTTTGTGAGCAAAGGCATAGCCATCCATAGCAGAAGTAGGATAAGCTGGAGAGTTATGATCAGTAATTATATCTTGGGCAAGTCTATACCCTAAGCTATCACACAGATAAAGTTTTTTAGTCTTGAAGTTTGCTATTTTTAAATCTGAAATAATTGCTAGTGAGTCATCAAAGTGTATCATTGCCATTGAGTTTTTCCTTATAATAGTAGTGAACAAATTGTACTATAAGAAAATATAAAATAGGCTATAGCTATGTAGAAACTTTATCAATAATCATAACATCTCTAGGTCTAATATCATTTTGATAGCAGTAAGAACGAATCTTAATAGGCATAGCAGAGACTCTACATAATTCTTTAAATATCTTGGGCATAGGAGTATTAATAAATGGAGCAATATAGAGCCTACTATTTTGATAGACTACAGCCCATTTTCCACCAATTACAATAGATTTTTTTTCTGCTATCTCTTCTCTTTGTTTGGATGAGAGGAGATAGCCTAACTCTTTGAGTGCTATATCTGCTCCTTTGCTTCGTAGCCTAGAAGATGTTAGGTGCAAAACTCGTAGCTCTTTGATACTAATAATAGTTTCTATCCCTTGTTCCAAAAGTAACTTTTCTTCTCGTAGATAGGCAAAACTTCTAGTAATTCCATCTGCATAATTTTCTATAAGCATATCACTCCAATTGGCTCGAAAACGGTTTCGTTCATACTTATCTTCACTATTACTCTTATCTACAAAATAATGATGCGTATGATACTTAAGATAGGCGAGTAACTCTGCTTTACTTGATTGTAAAAGAGGTCGCAGAAGATAATAAGGAGTCTCTTTGGGTGTTTGACGCAAAGAGGAAGCTTGCAAGCCAATAAGTTCAGATACTCCTGCCCCTTTGGTAAGACGCATTAAAAACCATTCGAGTTGATCGTTAAGTTGGTGGGCTGTAAGAAGGTGTGTATAGTTGTGTGTATCTATAAGAGAATGGAAAAACTCATATCGGAACGCTCTTGCATTTGCTTCAAAGTTATTTGTCCATTGTGGTGCTTTGGCTATATAGACTGCCAGATTATACTCTTTTGCTAAAGCTATAGCATATTCTTCTTCTGCTAAAGACTCTTCTCTTAGACCATAATTTACAAGAGCAATATCAAAAGGGATTCTGTTTTCTATCAAAAGAAAAAACAGAGCAGAAGAATCGACTCCAGCAGAAAAAGCTAAGAGGTTTTTACTACTATCTAAAGAGCTTGTATCAGAGAGTCTAGGGCTTATCATAGAGCTTTAATAAGTGTTGCCAAAAGTTGTGTTCCTGCTAGTTGTGTTACCCTAGCACTGTATCGTTTACCATACTCTATAGGTAAATCAGATGTATCATTGATAAGAATCTCTCCATCTATCTCTACAGCCCACAAAAGAGGACGAGCCGAAAGCAGATATTCATGCTCCTCGCTCTCTCCGTCTATCACTACAGTTAGCTCTTTGCCTAGCATATTTTTAAGTGAATTTATAGTAGAACTTTCGGCAATTTCACCCAAAATATCTGCTCTTTGATTAATAATATCTTGCTCTACTTGTTCCATACTATATGCTGAGGTAGTCTCTTCATTAGAGAAATTAAAAGTATTAAATCTATCAAAATCAAACTCTTTCATAAACTCACATAATTTTTCAAAACTCTGATTATCCTCACCAGGGTGTCCAGCAATTACAGAAGTTCTTACAAAAGAGTTTGGTTTACTTTTCATATAGTTTAGCAGTTCCATAGTTTTTGTTTCGCCAAATCCTCGTTTCATCACTTTAAGAACATTATCATCAATATGCTGAATAGGCATATCATAATAGTTCTCAAAAGTAGAAGAGTCAGAAATAGCATCAATAAGAGCAAAAGAAGTGGTACTAGGATAAAGATACAATATTCTAGCACTTTCTACTCCCTTGATAGCTTCTATGGTCTTGATAAGCTCTACCAAACCATCTGCTAGTTTCATATCTCGTCCAAAACTAGAACTATCCTGAGAGATAAAAGAGAAATCATAATAGCCTTTAGCCACAAGACTTTTTACCTCTTTTTCAATAGAAATAAGACTTCGTGAGTGGAGTTTCCCTTTGAAGCTAGGAATAGCACAAAAAGAACAGCTTTGATTACACCCTTCTGCTATTTTGATATACGCATGATAGGAAGAGCCTGTAATAACTCTCTCTGCCGTATCACTTGCCAAATAGACTTCAGGGCTAAAAGTACTTTGTCGTGTAGCAATAAGTTCATCTATCTTTTCATAATCGCCTACACCTGTAAAAATATCAATTTCACTCATCTGCTCTTGCAATTCTTCTTTATATCGTTCACTCAAACATCCACTCATTACCAAGATAGAGCTTTCTTTTCGTTCTTGATGGAGGTTAAGAACAGTATTAATACTCTCTTCTTTGGCAGCTTCTATAAAACCACAAGTATTAACTATAATAACATCAGCAATAGTTGCATCATCAATCACCTCATAATCACGCAGGCGACCAAGCATCACTTCACTATCAACAAGATTTTTTGTACAGCCAAGGCTTACAAGATGGAGTTTTTTTGACATAAGAGTATTCACTTTATTTTTTTGGAGATTATAGCATATCTATACTGTACTACTTAATACTACTTTGTATCTATAATTTAGAGAGATTTTTTTTCTTTAAATAGATTAATTCATATTAAATCAATATCTCTATGTTAGACTAGAAGTATCTAAAGTAAAACAAGGATATCAAATGAAAACTTTAATGCTATTTTTACTTCCTACTCTTTTCATCAGTTTGGCAAATGCTGAGGTAAAAAGTGGTGCAGAACTCTTTACAGAAAAATGTGTTAGCTGTCATATCACTACTCGCCCTGATGATAGATCCAAGCTTATTGCTCCACCTGCTATGGGTATTACTCGGCATGTCAAGATGGAGTATCCAAAAAAAGAAGATGCTCTAAAGTTTATAGTAGACTATATCCAAAACCCAAGCAAAGAAAAAGCAGTCTGTATTCCTCGTTCTATCAAAAGATTTGGGCTTATGCCTTCACAAAAAGGTCTTGCTACAGATGAAGAATTTATAAAGATAGCAAATTATCTTTATGATAATTTTGGAAATAGAGGTCAAAGAAGAAATAGTAATCAAGGAATGAACTAAGGAAAAATTATAAAAATAAAATAAATACTATCTCCTCTCGTGGGTCATCGAGTGATAACCATACTCAAACGAATCAAAATCAAGAGAATATAGGAGTGCTATGAAAGGAAGAACAAAAGTACTCCCTAACACCTATAATATGGCATAAAGAAAAACTTGATAAATATATAGGCGTAGCAGGGACAAATCAAACACTACTGGGCATTTGATGCAGGTTTAAAAAACAATACAAAAGGCTATTTTCCTTTTTTAGCCTCTTTTTTTGCTACTTTCCTTGCCTCTCTCTTTCTCTCTATTTTTTCTCTTTTTTTCTTTTGTTCATACTCTTCTTTGAGTTTCTCTTTAATTTTTTCTTCTTTTTTTATTTCAGATTTTGTTACTTGTTTAAGGTAGCTATAGAGGTCACTGTACTCTCGTCTTGTATAATAACGCGTCTTATTTGTAGGAAGATTATTAAGCTCTATCTCTCCAAAAGCTACTCTTTTGAGATCAAGAATAGTTGCACCAAAGTGAGCAAAAAAGCGTCTTAGTTCTCTATTTTTACCCTCACTAATAGTTACACGAATCTTGGTATAGTTAGAACCCTCTGCACGCAACTCAAAATTATCAAAAGGAGCAAACTCCATAGAGGTAATCTTGGTAGAAGCATGTGCACCTGCACGAGCATCATTAAGTACTAATCCCTCTTTCATTGCACTTATCATCTCTTCACTTAGTGGTTTATCTATTTTAAGATTATAAGTTCTAGAAAGATTACTCTTCATAAGTCTATCTGCTACTGATGGTGAATCTGTAAGTATAAGCAAACCCTCAGAAGCATAATCTAACCTACCTACAGGAATAAAGTGTCTAAACTTACCAGGTAATTTATGATAGATAGTTGTTCGTTCTCTATCATCTTTTTTTGTTACTAAAACACCTTTTGGTTTATTATAAACAATAACTGTTAACTCTGTTCGTGTTTTAACTGCCCTATCTTTTACTGATACAAAATCATCATCTTCAACCATATATCCAAAATCTTTGATAACTTTACGGTTGACTGTTACTTCACCCTCTTCTATAAGTTTATCTGCATCTCTTCTGGAATATTTGCTGTTATGTGATATATATTTATTGAGTCTCATTTTTACTTCTTAATTATGATTTAATAGTAGTGTACCATAGCTTTACTATAGTGTAGCTCTTTTTGTATTGCTAGACATAGAGAAAAATTCAATTAAATTCATTAAGCTTTGGGTATAATTTATTTAAACCAATCAGTTAAAGGATATTTTATGTACTCTCTAAAACCTCTTGTTATTGCAACAGTTATAAGCCTCTCTAGCATTACAGCCCAAGCTTTTGTAAGTCAAGAAGAGGTAAGTAATATCTACACAGCTACCTTTGATAGAGTACCTGATAGTGCAGGACTAGAATACTGGATAGAGAGTGGGTTAACTATTGAAGAGATTGCTAGTAGCTTCTTTGACCAAGACGAGACAAAAGAGAAGTATCCAGAGGAGACAACTACAACAGAGTTTATTAATGCTATCTATCAAAATCTCTTTAGTCGAGTATCACAAGAGAGTGGATTAATCTATTGGAGTAGTGAGTTAGAGAGTGGTGCTATTGCCAAATCTAATTTTATCCTAGCCATAATGAATGGAGCACAAGATAATGATGCTCTTATCCTTGGTAAAAAACAAGAGGTATCTCTAAACTTTTTATCAGGTAGCCTCCTAGAAGAAGAGGCACAAGAGGCACTGCAATTAATAAATTATCAATATCAAGAGGCTCAAGGTCAAGATTTTGTAGATTTATTGGATTTGAGTTATGGGTATGCTATAGAGGGGTATAGCTCTTATGGTGAATTTGTTGCTTTGGATTACTGTGGATATGGGTATGATTTATATCGTGATAGTGAACACTTTTATGGAGAGTTTACTACAGATGGATATACTATCAATATGTACGATAGTGATGGTGGAAGCTACATAGTTGATACAGATGATGGATATATAGATATAGGTATGAACTACTATATTTATGACATAGATACAGATATTACAGTAGAGTCTATTACAGCTATTAGTTGTTGATTTATCTCTTAATTCCTGCTGTTACTAGGTCATGTATATGTAAGACTCCTCTAATATGTTTTTGATTATTAGTGATAATTAGGAGTTGTATACGGTTATCTTCTATTATCTCCAATGCTTCACTTGCTAGAAGTTCAGAGTTTTGGTAACTTTTTGGATTTTTGGTGGCATAGGTTATGGCTGTTTGATTGAGGTCAAAGTCATCTCGCATCAATGCACGACGCAAATCACCATCACTTAATAGTCCTACAAGGCTTCTTTGGGCATCTATTATAAGTACTGTACCTAGTTTGCCCTCACTCATTACTACTATGGCTTTATTGAGTGTTGTTTGTGTCTCTATTATAGGGAGGTTCTCTACTCGCATCAAATCTTTTATCTTTACAAAGAGCTTTTTACCCAAAGAACCTCCAGGGTGAAATGAGGCAAAGTCTTCTGCTCTAAAGCCTCTTTTACGCATAAGTGCTACGGCTAGAGCATCACCCATAGCCATAGTAAGCGTAGTAGAAGTAGTAGGAGCAATTCCAAGAGGACAGGCCTCTTTTTGTACAGCTATAGAGAGGAGAACATCTGAGTAAGAACCTAGAGTAGAGTTGCTATTTGCTGTAAGTCCAATGAGTGGTATATCAAATCGTTTGATATGGGGGAGTATTTTGGTAAGCTCTTCACTCTCGCCACTATAACTAATAGCCAAAAGTGTATCCCCAGAGCCTATCATACCCAAATCACCATGGAGTGCTTCTGTTGGATGCAAAAAAAAGCTACTTGTACCAGTACTCGCTAGAGTCGCTGCTATCTTAGCACCTACAAGCCCTGATTTGCCCACACCTGTAACAATCAACTTGCCACTTGTTTGTTCTATAAGTTCTATAGCCTCTATAAAACTTTCATCAATATGGTCTATAGCATCAAGTAAGGATTGGGCTTCTATCTGAAATGTCTCTTGGGCAATGTGTATAAGGTTCATAGGCTTCTTCTTGTATTGGTTGAAGATAAGTAGGGTGGGAGTATCCCACCATTTAAAAAATTCTCAAAAAATCCTACACATAAAAGATAGTAGGAATAATAATAGGATAGAGCTTTTTAGTACGAATAACATGTTTTCTTACCATAAGTCTTACCTCATTCTCTACAGTTTTTGCAGATACAACTTGATCTGCTTTTGCATTAATCAAGAAATTTTCTATCATTACTGTAATCTCATCAGTAAACTTTTTAGTTTGTTGTTCTGGAATAACTCCATGAATAGTTACTACAGGTTTCCCTATCATTTTATGTGTTTGGTTAGAGATTTGTAGCATTACATTCACGATACCATCTGAGGCTAGCTTTTGTCTATCTATAATAACATCATCATGAATCTCTCTATTGTTTTGGTTATCTATAAATGTCTTACCCGTTTTGACTGTTTTAACCTTTTTAAGATATTTTGGAGTAATCTCTACTTGGTCACCATCACTCATAAGTAAGATATTCCTCTCATTCACACCACATTTTACCCCTGTTTTTGCATGTTCGGCTATATGATTATACTCACCATGCACTGGTAAGAAAAATTTTGGTTGTACAAGTCTTAATATAAGCTTTTGCTCCTCTTGAGCTGCGTGACCAGAGACATGAATATCTGCAAAATCTTGGTAACGAACAGTTGCTCCTGTTTTTACTATATGATTCATCATTCTTGATACAGAACCTTCATTTCCAGGAATTGCCTTGGCTGAAATAATAATAGTATCTGTTGGTTTGAGTTTAATATGTCGGTGTTCATTGGTTGCCATTCTAAAGAGTGCTGCCATATCTTCACCTTGTGAACCTGTAGTAACAATAAGTACTTCATTATCTGAATATTTATTAATCTCATGAGGCTCAATAAAGTGTTTATCTGGAATATCTACATACCCCAACGCTCTTGTAACCTCTACATTTCTCTCCATAGAACGACCAATAACACATATTTTTCTCCCATGCTTAATACCTCTATCCATAGCTTGATAGATACGGTGTACATTTGATGAGAATGTAGACATAATCATACGCCCTTTTGCCAACATATAGAGTGTATCAAATGTATTACCTACAACAGCTTCACTTTTGGTAAATCCTGCTTTATAAGAGTTTGTACTATCACTAAAAAGACAGAGAACACCTTTTGCTCCATAGTGTGCAAATCTCTGTAAATCTGCTGTATATCCATCTATAGGAGTATGGTCTATTTTGAAGTCACCTGTATGAATAAGCGTACCAGCGGGAGTCTCTATGGCTAGTGAACACGCATCTATAATAGAGTGAGTCATATGCATCCACTCTACTTTGAGGTCTCCTATACTATACTGCTCTCTTTTTGATATAAATCTAAAATAACTTGTATCTTTTTGGAGACCATGTTCATTAAACTTATTCTCTATCATAGCCAAAGCAAGAGGTGTTCCATAGATAGGAAATTTCAATTCTTTAAACAAATAAGGAACTGCTCCTATATGATCTTCATGAGCATGAGTAATGACTATAGCTTCTATTTTGTCTTTGATAGCATGTAAATAGCTAAAATCAGGTACAAGAATATCTACACCATGCATACTCTCATCAGGAAAACTCATCCCAACATCTATGATAATAGCTGTTGATTCTGTCTCAAGAATAGCAATATTCCCACCAATTTCACCTAGTCCACCTAGTGGTGTAAAGCGAACTTTACCTTTTGAGCTTATATCTATTTGTCTCCAAGGATTCATTCTAGCTTCTTGAATCTCTTTATTTTTAACAATAGATGCTCTCATCTCATCACTTACAGTCGTTGGAGCATTCTTTTTACGACCTCTACCACCACTCTTATTTTGGTTATTTGATTTTTTATGATTTGGATTTGGCTTTTTTTGGTTTGAGTTTGGCTTACGATTATTTGAATTTGCTTGCGTATCTTTTTTATCGTTTGTATTATTAGTATTTCTATTTTGTTGTGGTTTACGATTTGGTTTACGATTATTATCTTGGTTATTTGTTTTGCTATTTATTGCACCCTGCTCTGCTGAGTTATTACTTCTATGAGGATTGGGTCTGCGGTTTGGATTACCTTGTCTATTAGGATTACTTGGGCGTTGGTTTTTCCCTTCGTTTACTTTTTCGTTTGTTTTGTCTGCTTGATTGTTTGGATTGTTGTCCATCTATTATATCCTTTTTAAATACTTTATATAAGTGATGATAGATAGATGTCTCAGCTTCATGAGGTCGTATATCAGGATTAATTCCCAAACTAGAAAATAGTTGTGCAATAGTATCTTTAGAGAAAGAGACACTCAGGTTTTTGGATAATTTTTTTCGTGGTTGAGTAAATGCAATTCGCAAAAACACTTCAAAATTTTTATCATCTTCTGTCTTCTCTTTCTCTATTAAAAGCACTGCAGAGGTTACTTTGGGTGGCGGTATAAATGCCTCTGGTGGCACATCAAAACATATATGTGCCTTACCCACGGTTTGAGCCAACACAGAAAGAGCAGAAAACTCTTTTTCAGTTGGCTGTGCAGAAAATTTAACTGCAACCTCTTTTTGAACCATTACTAGTATTGACTGGCAATGGGGATCTTTAAATGCTTTTAAAATAATATTGGTTGCTATATAGTAAGGAAGGTTGGCTACTAGATGATAAGCTTCATCTACTAGACTCTTCTCCTCCCAACGCTCAAGCACATCTCCACAATTGAGTGTCAAGTTCCCTGTCTCTAGAGATTCACTAAATTCTGCTTGTAGATGCTCACATAATCTTTTATCAACCTCAAATGCTGTGACATTTCTCACTCTCACGAGTTCTTTTGTTAAATCACCTAATCCAGGCCCAATTTCTACTACTCTTTTGGAGTCATTGGGCATCGATTGGATGATCTGATGGATATAATAATCACTTTTCAAAAAATTCTGACCAAATCGCTTGTTTGCAAACTGAGATAAGTTATCTTTTATCATACTCTAATACGCCTTAAATCCAGCAAAATCACCATTTTTATAGGTTTATTATTTATTTTGGATATTTTTTGTATAATCTTAGCATATTTATAGAAAGAGATGGATGATAATGGATTATTTTGCAAAACGAATTATACCGTGCCTAGATGTTAACAACGGTCGCGTAGTAAAAGGTGTCAACTTTGTAGGACTGCGTGATGCAGGTGATCCTGTAGAAGTAGCCAAAAGATATAATATAGAGGGTGCCGATGAGATAACATTTCTTGATATTGGTGCGAGCCACGAAGGGCGAGACACTATAGTAGATGTAGTACGAGAGGTAGCAAAAGAGGTTTTTATCCCCTTAACAGTAGGTGGTGGCATCAGAGAATTAAGTGATATTTATAATCTTCTCAATGTAGGCTGTGACAAAGTTAGCATCAACTCCGCAGCTATCAAACGCCCAGAGTTTATAGACGAGGGAGCCAAACGATTTGGTTCGCAATGTATAGTTGTAGCCATAGATGCCAAGAGAATATCAGATAATGAGTGGCATATATTTACCCATGGTGGACGCAATGATACAGGCATAGATGCGATAGAGTGGGCAAAAGAGGTCTACAATAGAGGTGCAGGAGAACTGCTTATTACCTCTATGGACGCAGATGGTACAAAAGCAGGTTTTGATAACGACCTTAATGCTCGCATCAATGATGTAGTTAATATCCCTATTATAGCCAGTGGTGGAGCAGGAACTATGAAGCATATAGAAGAGGCTTTTACTCTAGGCAATGCCGATGCTGCTCTAGCTGCCTCTATCTTTCACTTTAAAGAGATAGACATTATGGATCTTAAAAACTATCTCTATGATCAAAATATTCCAGTGAGACGCTAGATGATAGTGTGTGCTGGAGATAGTGAACAGTTTGATTTTGCTACCCCTATAGGTATAGGGATGGTCAACTCTGCTATCAACCTTACAAGGCTCTGCCTCCTGAACCCTCCTGAGTTTTTACTCTTTGTAGGAACAGCAGGGAGTTATGGCAATCATAAGATTTTTGATATAGTAGAATCCAGAACCGCTGCCAATATAGAAAATAGTTTTTTCACCCATGGAGCCTACACTCCTTTAGACAATATTGTCTCTACAGCTGATAATGTTTCACGTGAAACAATAATAAACTCAAGCAATTATATCACCACTGATTCTACCCTATCCTCTCACTATCTTCAACAAAATATAGAGTTAGAAAATATGGAGTTTTTCGCAGTCCTCAAAGTAGCAGAGGAGCTACAGATACCAGCAGGTGGTGTATTCATAGTAACAAACTATTGCGACAAGGATGCACATAAAACTTTTATAAAGAATCATAAAGAAGCTATGGAGAAGATGAGTGTCTATATGAGGGATAGAATGGAGAGGATGTAGTTTGAATCTATGTTATAATAAAAAATAATTTTTATTCGTTATTCAATATTTAAAAGATTTTGTAGGGTGGATGAAATCCACCAATATAGCTAGTGAGATTATCAGTCAACTCTAATTAATGGTGGGATACTCCCACCCTACAAAAAGATATTTAATAATGGATAATAGAAAAACTATAAATTAAACTGGTATAAAAATGAAAAGAATCCTCCAAGACTACACAAAACAGGAACTAGCATGGAAATCAATATATAGTGTGGGTGGCTTAGGGAAAGTAAAAAAAGTGATACAAGCAGTAGATAGAAATACAATATACTTTAAGTATGCAGAGGGCAGCGGGAACTAAGCCCATATCCTCGACTATAAATAGTGAGACCTCTCTACATGTTTTATTATAGCAAAATTAGAAAAAAAATACAAATGAAAGAAAAAAAATGAAAAAAATCCTACAAAACTACACAAAACAAGAACTATCCACAATGATAAAACCAGCATTCCGTGCAAAGCAGATATGGAACTGGAGTTATCATAAGTATGCGTCTTCATTTGATGAGATGCTAAATCTGCCAAAAGCATTGAGAGCAGAGTTAGATGCAGAGTTTACACTCACACCTCTTAAGATGTTACTGGTACAAGATAGCCGTGATGGGAGTCGTAAATATCTCTTTGAGTTACACGATGGGCATACAGTCGAAGTTGTACTCTTGCTAATGCGAGACAAGGAGTATCACGAAGATGGTTCTGTGAAACATCAAGAACGCTATACAGTCTGTATCTCCTCTCAGGTGGGTTGCAAGGTGGGGTGTGCTTTTTGTTTGACTGCAAAGGGTGGTTTTATGCGTAACCTGACTACTGGTGAGATTGTAGCACAACTATTGATGGTCAAAAAGGATAATAATATAGAAGCTAACCGTCGTCTAAATATTGTCTTTATGGGTATGGGTGAGCCACTTGATAATTTGGATAATGTGGTAAAAGCTGTAGAGATATTTGCAGATGAGGATGGTATGGCTATTGCTACACATAGACAGACTATCTCTACAAGTGGACTTAGTGCCAAAATCACCAAGCTAGGAGCTATGGATTTGGGTATCAATCTAGCTATCTCTTTACATGCGGTTGATGATGATTTGCGTCAAACACTTATGCCTATTAATAAAGCATATAATATACAATCTATCATAGATGCAGTCAAAGCATTTCCTATTAATGCTAGAAAACGAGTGATGTTTGAATATCTGGTCATCAAAGATGTCAACGACCAGATGTCAGCAGCCAAAAAGCTACTCAAACTCTTAGATGGTATCAAAGCCAAAGTGAATCTAATTTACTTTAATCCTTATGGAGGCACAGAGTTTAAACGCCCACAAGAGAGAGATATGCTCCGATTTCAGGAGTATCTAACCTCTAGGGGATTACACTGTACCATCAGAGAATCCAAAGGCTTAGATATATCAGCAGCCTGCGGACAGCTTAGAGAACAAGAAAAAGGAGAGTAGATGTCAGGTATAGATGTAGCTTTATTGGCGTTTATAATAGTAGTAGTTGTCATCGGTGGTGGTTGGTTCATCAAAGAGGCTCGTAGTGAGGATGAGAAATAAATAGAGTACTAATCGAAATATTTTTAATTATTTCTCATCAGAATACTTGGTAATCAATCAAGCAGTGAACAAGCATAAAAAAGCTTGTTCACAAATAAATTATAGCGGAAAGCCTCATTATCTTTTATTAAACACCCTCTTATCTCTTGCATATATCTCACTCTTCATCCCCTCGAAATCCACCCTACTCTCCAGATAAAAGTCTGATTTGAAATGAAACCTTAGGCTCTGTGCATGGAGCATCAACCTACTTGCACCTGTAGATATTCGTCTATCCTTATCGGATAATCTACCCTCCAAATATTCATTACTTGCTTGGAAGTTTGTGCCATAAATTGGGTCTCCTAGTATGGGATGTTTCACGTGAAACAAATGTACTCGTATCTGATGTGTGCGTCCTGTATGAGGGAAACACGCCACTAGTGTAGCATCTAACTCCTCATCATATTTGAGGGGTTTGAAGTGCGTGAGTGAAGCTTTTCCCTCGGGGTGTACTTCTACTTTGTGTTTGGAGGTGTTATAGTCATCTCGTATTTTGAGAGGTTCGTTTACTTCAAACTCTTGAGTCACTTTGCCATCTACCCATGCGAGATATGACTTCTTGATAACTCTCTTTTCAAAGAGCATCTTGAGTGGGGATTCTGCTCCTTTGTGTTTGCTAGCCATCAGTAGTCCAGAGGTCTCCATATCTATACGGTGTACTGCATTGGCATAGTCACCTGATATAGTACGAATCTCATCAAGCATAGAGTACTCTGTAGCCATAGTGTTGGGGTGGACGAGTACCCCACTCTCTTTCTCAAAAAGCATGAAGTCTCTGGTCTGAAACAGTGGCAAGACTCCCCTACCCTTTGGCTCAAAATAGACAAGCTCTATCTCACCCTCTATAGTCTGTGAACTATCTCTCATAGACTCACCAGCTATCAGTAGTCGTCCTCTAGCGATGAGTCTCTGTGCATCTCCTTGAGAGAGATTGTGTTCGCGGATGAGATAGAGAAACGCTTTGATCTTTGGGGAGACTACAAAGCTCTTTTTGACAAATGGCATCTTTTACCTTTTCATAACTTCTATTTTGATAGAATCATAGCATATTAACATCAAGGGTACTACATGGTAGAGAGATACGCACGAGAAGAGATGAGTCAACACTGGACACAGCATGCACGCTACGCGGCATGGTTAGAGGTAGAGAAAGCAGCTGTAAAAGCTTGGAACAAATTGGGGCTTATCCCTGATGAAGACTGCAAGAAGATTGTAAAAAATGCTACATTTTCTGTAGAGCGGATCGAAGAGATAGAGGCTGTGACCAAACATGACTTGATCGCTTTCAATACCTCTGTCAGTGAGAGCTTGGGTGAAGAGTCGCGATGGTTTCACTATGGTATGACGAGTTCTGATGCTGTCGATACGGGTGTGGCATTGCAGATGAGAGACTCACTCAAGATAGTGATCAAAGATGTCAAGATGCTGATGAAATCTATCAAAAAGAGAGCCAAAGAGCATAAGATGACACTGATGGTAGGAAGAAGCCACGGTATCCATGGAGAGCCTATCACTTTCGGTCTCACGCTTGCTGTATGGTATGATGAGATGAAAAGACACTTAGACAACCTCAAAGATACACTCAAAGTCATCTCTGTAGGTCAAATCTCAGGTGCTATGGGCAACTTCGCACACGCTCCACTAGAGCTAGAAGAGTACGCTATGAAAGAGCTAGGACTCAAACCTGAGCCATGTTCTAACCAAGTAGTCCATAGAGATAGATATGCACGCCTAGCGACGGCTCTAGCTCTGATGGCATCTACTATAGAGAAGTTTGCTGTACAGGTACGACACCTACAAAGAACAGAGGTCTATGAGTGTGAAGAGTATTTCGCCAAAGGTCAAAAAGGTAGCTCTGCTATGCCACACAAGAGAAACCCTATCCTCACAGAGAACATCACAGGACTAGCTAGAACTGTGCGAGCTTACGCAGTGCCAGCTATGGAAAATGTAGCTCTATGGCATGAGAGAGATATCTCTCATAGTTCAAATGAGCGGTTTTGGCTCCCTGATACTTTCATCACCACTGACTTCATGCTCCATCGTATGAACAGTGTCATAGCCAACCTCACAGTCATGCCAGAGAATATGATGAAAAACCTCAATCTTACTGGTGGACTTGTATTTTCTCAAAGAGTTCTTTTGGAGTTACCACTCAAAGGTGTGAGTCGTGAAGATGCCTATAGAATCGTCCAAAGAAACGCGATGAAAGTATGGGAAGAGATCCAACAAGGCAAACCAACCACCAACAAAAAAGGCGAATCCCTCTACCTAGGTCACCTCCTAGCAGATAAAGAACTCAGAGAGTCTCTCAGCGAAGAGCAGATACGAGAGTGTTTCAGTTATGACTACTATACTAAAAATGTGGATGGGATATTTAAGAGGGTGTTTGGGAAGTAGGTAGAGGAGAAATATTTATAGTAAGCTTTATACCACAATTAGATTGTGGTATAAATTTTTTATTCTGATGATATACCTTCTTCTTCACATAATTCATAGTATTTTGCGTCAATCTCAGAGTTGTTAAGTCCCTTTGCAGATGGGCTATCTATACTTGAATCTAAAAAACCTATTATATTTTCTTCTTCTTCCCCCTCATATATAACCTCATTATTCCGAATAGCTTCATATTGGGCATTATCTAGTTCTCTTGCATGTGCTTTTGCACTATTTATATCATATCCCTTGATAATTAAAATTGCTGCATCTCGCATAATATTTCTTTCTCTTCGCTCTTCATCTTCCTGTTCCATCATGGATGTAACATAATCACTTGCCATATTTAATCCTTATTATAAATTTAATGCATTATACATTTTTTATTGTTAACATCTTCTCTCGCTCCCATCACTCCTGCGTGGGAGTGTATATAATATATGATGGTGGATTTCATCCACCCTACAAAATTGATAATTTTTTATGCATGGTTTTTATAATGCGACGAAGGATATAAAAATCTCTTCTCTATCAAATGCCATGATAATAAGGCTGTAGAGAATAAAACAAAAATCAAAAGTGTTACTCCCAAAGCTAGATTATCAAAAAGATGATAGTGAACAAATACTTGTACTATGGGAAAGTGCCAGATATAGAGACCAAAAGAGATGTCTCCAAATCTTCCGAAATCTCCTAGATATTTTAATTGTGTTGCAAAGTATATTACGACTATAGCTAATGCTAGTGGGTAGAGAAAATAGATACTTAGTATAAAGTGGTCTATGAGTAATATTGTACTTGCGACTATAAAGATATAAAAAGCGTTCTTCGTGAAAAAGTCGTAGTAATAATATAACAATGCACCAGAGACAAAAAATGCTAACTGTCCAAATATCTGTTTTTCTAGTTTGAGATATATTTGTAGGTTTGTAGATTCAAAAAATCCCATTAACACCATAGAATAAATAATAGAGAGAATATAAATACTCAACAAAGTTCCTATTTTATTAAATTTTCTAAAGAGCAGAACGATAAGAGGCACAAAAATATAAAATGCTACTTCTATCTTGATTGTCCATAATGCACCATTGACTGCTTGCAGTGGATTTGTCTCGAAGACACCTGCTAGTGTTGGTTGTATAAAATTTAGCGTAAAAAGATTAGAAATAATATAACGAATAAACTCTAGACTAAAGTAGTCTGCAAAACTTTTTGTAGAGAGGAAAAAGAGCAAAAATGCACAAAGTATTATCACAGTAGAATAGGCTGGGAATATTCTACGAACTCTTTTACTTGTATAGCCCAATAAAGAAGAAGAGTTCTCATAACTCATAAATATCAAAAATCCACTTACTATAAAAAAAGAGTCAACTGCTATAATAGAAGAAAAAAATCTACTAAAGTGATGTAAAACCTCAATCTGTGAAAGTTCTGCCGTGTGAACAATCACAACAATTATGGCAAGTAATAACCGTAGAAGGTCGAAATTGTTATATTTTCTATTCATAATAAAAAACTCCTATATTTTATCCTATTGTAATATAATATCTTAATAATAATGATGAGGATATATATATGACGATTACACTTTTACACCACACTCCTTTAGAGGTTTGTTCCCATGCTATTCGTACCTGTTGGCAAAGCTTTGACAAAAGTGATGATGGAGGAGAAAAAGATCAAGCACTTATTGATAGAGTAGTTAATAAATATAAACATGCATCAACCATAGAACATTTAGTTTATTCATTCTATGTTCAAGGGGTAAGCCGTGCACTGCTACAAGAGTTAGCTCGTCACCGTATAGCAAGCCCAAGCGTTAAGAGTACTCGTTATACTCTTAAAGAGCTAAAAGATGCACAAGCATTTGCAGAAGATGATTATGATGCTGCAAATCGTTTTATAGTCTTAACTGGTAATACATTGGTTGATACTGCTTCTATAAAAGCTCTTAATAACCTACAAAGCATACTCAAAAAAGGCATCAGTAATGATATTGCAAAATTTTGTCTTCCTGAAAGTTATAAAACAGAATTAACTTGGACAATTAATGCTAGATCTTTACAAAACTTTATAGCTCTTAGAAGTGATAAAAGTGCATTGTGGGAGATTAGAGATATGGCCTATAAACTCTATGAAACACTTCCTCAAACACATCAATATCTCTTTGAAAAGTCACTCTATCCAAAGTAAAATTATAATTTGTTAATGATTTGTTAATATCTTGTTAATTTTTTACAAAAAAACTTGACATTTATAAATATTATATGTTATACTCCACAATATATATTAGAAAATAAAAATATTAAAAAAAGGAAATATTATGAAAAATATCGTATTATCAGCAGTAGCTGTATTTGCTATGAGTTCATTTGCAGTAGCAGGAGGAGACATTGCACCAGCTGAAGAGCCTATCGTAGATGTACCAGAAATTGTAGAAGCACCAGTTGATGCTGGTCTTTATCTTGGTCTTGGTTATGGTGCACTTTCATTTGAAAGAACTGTTACAGCAGAAAACCATGTAGAGGGAATTACATATACTTATAATCCTGATCTTAGTATGGACTATGATACAATTATGTTCCAAGCTGGTTATAAATTTAACGAGTTCGTAGCTGTTGAATATAGATACTGGAAAGGTCTAGGTGATGAAGATATCACTTCTCTTGATAACAACTTTGGTGGTGTAGGTTCTGCAGATCTTAGTGCTTATGGTATCTATGTTAAACCAATGTACCCAGTATCAGATATGTTTAGTGCGTATGCTCTTCTTGGTTACTCTGTAGCTACTTATGAAGTAGATTATGGTGATCTTACTGGTGATACTGATAAAGATGGTTTCTCTTGGGGTCTAGGTGCAGCGTATGCATTTACAAACAATGTATCTGTATCTCTTGACTATGTAGTAGTTGCTGATGCTAGTTATGATGATCTTCTAGGTGTTGATGGTACAGAATATGCTGTATCTAATGATACATCTGTAGATACTGTAAATGTTGCAGTAACTTACAAATTTTAAAAACTCTAACTACTAAGCAAAATTGCTTAGTAGTTACCTCTCTATACTATATTCCAATTATTATCTTATTGGAGAAAAATTGAAATCTATATTACTTTTATTCTTATTACATATTATTCAAACTACACTTATAGCATCCTCTCTCTCTACTCAAAATATTAGTACCCTTATAGCCTCTAGTATTGATAGTAAAATTGGAGAAAAAAATAAAGAGATACTTAAAGCCATATATAATAAAAATGCCTATATTCCTCTTTGGATAGGGAATCAAAACAAACAAAAATTTGGACAACTTATTACAGCTCTTGATAATCCTTTATTTAACTATAAAAATAAACCCATGGGAAGAAAAAATATTAAACAACTTCTCTTTCTCTTAGAAGATAGCCATACTACAAATGAAAGAAAAGAGGCTATCTACTCTAGATTAGACATAATGCTAACAAATAGCCTTATAAGCCTTATTCGTTTTATAGTACAAGGAGATGTAGACTGGAAGCTACTACAACAAAAAATGCTTCATCTAAAGACAAGTGATGATATAGCATCAAAATGGGAAATATATCCAAAAACTCTTCCAAGTGTTGAAAGAATATCCAAAGCTATTAAAGATGGTAATATTAATCACTTTTTCACTACTTTATTACCTTTAGAAAAACGATATAGAGATCTGATAAATATGCTAAAAGATTATCGTACCATGGCAACTTTTCCTAAAGTAACATATACAAATGAAATCTTTAAATTGGGTGATAGTAGCAATAAAATTATTGATATAAAAAAACGCCTACAAATATCAGGTGATTTTCCTGCTAATAGCCCCATAAACAAGCTTTTTGACTCCAAGCTCCAAGAAGCTGTCCTTACCTATCAAAAGAGGTATAACCTCAAAGTAGATGGGAAAATAGACAAAGTAATGACTTACTATCTAAATATTCCTGCCAAAAAAAATATCCAACAAATTATAGTAAATCTTGATAAGTGTAAACTCTATCCTAAACGCTTTGAAGCAGAATATATAGAAGTAAATATTCCTGACTTTAATCTTAGATATTATCGTAATAATATACAGATATTTAAAACTGCTATAGTCGTAGGACGCATAGATAGACCAACACCTATTTTTAGTGATAAAATTACCTATATAGTACTCAATCCCACATGGACTATCCCTGATAATCTTATAAAAAGAGATCTTATACATACACTTAGAGATAATCAAAATTATCTTATAGAAAATAATATCCATGTCTTTAATGGGAAGGAAAAAATAGAAATAACAAGCCAAGAGTTAGATAAGTATGAAAATAATAGCTCAAAAGTTCCTTATCGTTTTGTCCAATACCCTGGAGACACAAATGCATTAGGTCGCATTAAATTTATGTTTCCAAATAAATATGCAGTATATATTCATGATACAGATAATAAATCTCTTTTGGAGAGAAGATATAAAATCTATAGCTCAGGATGTATCCGTGTAGACAAGCCTTTTGACCTATTAGATATAATGCGTCCTTATCTCCAACAGAGCTATTCACAAAGTAAAATTCAAGAGATACTCAATACTCTTGAACCTACCACACTCAAACTAACAAACTCTATACCTGTTCACCTACTCTATTTTACTGTTTACAAAGAAAATGGCTTAAGCTATTTCAAAAATGATATATACCTTTACGATCAGATGATATGGGAGTCAAGCCACGAGCAGAGAAAAGAGACCTTCTCTATCCCCAACAAAAGATTTATAGATATAAAAAGAAATGGTAAAAAATCTAAAAATCAAAATCCTATTCCCCATAAAGCTCTCTCAAATGAGGACATAGCACACTTTTAATAGTATCAAAGCTAAATTTTTTGAGTTGTGCAAACTCTCCACATCCCTAATGCTTTTTTATCAGTCTTACCCTTTGGGTATGTGTAATAGCTATTGCCATAGCATCTGTAATGTCAAAGGGTCTAATCTCTTTTTTGATTCCTAATAATTTTTTTACCATAAAGGCTACTTGCTCTTTGGTGGCTTTACCATTGCCTGTGAGTGCTTTTTTAACCTGTAGAGGAGTATACTCATGAAAATAGCCTATATCTTGAATAATTTTCAAGGAAATAGCCCCTCTAAACTGTGCTAATTTGAGTACTGTTTTGGGATTATGTGCAAAAAATATATCCTCTATTGCCACCTCATCTATGGTGTGAGATGCCAAAATTAGATCTAATCCTTCCATCAATTCTACAAGTTGTTCTTGAAGTATAGTTGTTTTAATTTTCAACACTCCTGCTTCAATAAGTGAATAACTTTTCCCATTAAAGAAAAGTATACAATAGCCTAGATTACGGCTTCCGGGGTCTATTCCTAGTATATACATTCACACCTTTGTTCACATGTGAATAAAAATATTCACTTTAAATTTATAAGCATATATTAGCGAAATTTTGATAAAATCCTGAAAGTTATTCACATGCACATAATTGTTAGGATTAAAATAATGAATGTTGGTCAAAAAGTATTAGAAACACTCAAAAGAGAGATTACTCTCACAGATTATGAACGATATATAAAAAAACTCTATTATGATGCCGAACTTTCAAGAAGTAATATAGCATATTTTTCTGCACCTAACATACTTATTGCAAAATGGATTAAAACAAAGTACAAAGATAAAATCGGTCATATTTTTGAAATACATAATGGAATAAAGCCTGAAATAAAGATATATGTAGGGAAAACTCTTAAAAAATCTCAAAATAGACCTAAAATAGTAGAACAAAAAGTAAATATTAAAAGTACAAAGCTCAATCCCTCTTTTACCTTTGATAGCTTTATTGTAGGAGACTCCAATCAATTTGCCTATACTGCTGCAAAAAGTGCTGCAGAAAAACCAGGTGAACAGTATAATCCACTTTTTATCTATGGAGGTGTTGGTCTAGGAAAGAGTCACCTTATACAAGCCATAGGAAACTATCACCTTAATATTGGAAAAACTGTTATCTATACTACGCTAGAGCAGTTTATGAATAGTTTTACATCGCATCTTAGAAGCCAAACTATGGATAGATTTAGAGAGAAGTTTAGAGAGTGTGACCTCTTACTTATTGATGATATACAATTTTTGAGTCGTAAAGAGCAAACACAAGAGGAGTTCTTTCATACATTTAACGAGCTTCATATTGCAAAAAAACAGATTGTTATGACATCTGATAGACAACCAA
Organism: Sulfurovaceae bacterium; assembly: GCA_016744805.1. GTDB lineage: Bacteria > Campylobacterota > Campylobacteria > Campylobacterales > Sulfurovaceae > SZUA-451. The sequence continues at coordinate 20,582 of JADGDQ010000004.1, read as the reverse complement.
ATAAAATAGCTGGATTAGTAGATAGACTCAAAAGTCGTTTTGAATGGGGACTACTAGCAGATATACAGCCTCCTGGACTTGAAACAAAAATAGCTATTATTCAAAAAAAATGTGAACTTGATGGTATTAGGTTGGAAAAAGAGATTATAAACTACATCGCTACACATATGGGTGAAAATATTAGAGAGATAGAAGGAACTATAATTAAACTTAATGCCCTAAGTTCTATGCTCAACCAAACGATTACGATGGAGTTTACAAAAAATGCCATAAAAGACCAACTCAAAGAGAAAAAAGAAAATATTACTATAGATGATATTGTTTCTATTATATCTAAAGAGCTAAATATTAAACCTTCTGATATAAAATCTAAAAAAAGAACTAGAGTTGTTGTAAATGCTCGACGAATTGTCATCTATTTAGCAAGAAATCTAACTCCCAATTCAATGCCACAAATTGCACTCTATTTTGGAATGAAAGATCACACAACTATTAGCCATACTATGAAGAAAATTACAGAAATAATAAGTAACGATGAAAGCTTCAAAGTGCAACTTGAAGAACTCTCAAATAAAGTTCATACTAACTACAATGGAACTTGAATAAAAAAAAGATATAATTTTAATAGTGAACAAATGTGAATAAATAAAAAAGAAAAATTGCTTAACAAATGACCGTAAAATGAGGCGTTGAGGCACTTTTTCACATATTCAACACAAACTACTACTATCTACTACTTATTAAGTAAATATAAGGGAAAATCATGAAAATTAATACACCTAAGATGGTTATTGAGTCTATACTAATTAATTTACAACCATTTTTAGAAAAAAAAGATGCTAGTCAAATAACATCTCATATTTTTTTTCAGACACAAAATAATGAATGTATAATAAAAGCAACAGATGGAGAAATTGGTTTACAAACTATTACAAATCAAATAAATATAGAATATGAAGGTTCTTTTACAGTAAATGGTAAAAAATTATTAGATATAGTTCGTATATTAAAAGATGAAGAGATAACTTTTGAACTTATTGATAATGTGTTAACAGTAAAACAGAAACATTCTAAATTTAAATTACCTACTTTTGATGCCAATGCCTTTCCTTCTTTTCCTAATATAGAAAATAAACCTAAAATACCCTTAGATTCTCTAGACCTAATTCAAAATCTAAAAAAAATATCTCTAGCAATTGATAATAATAATCCTAAATTTGAACTTAATGGTGCATTAATAAATATAAAATCAGATACTACAGATTTAGTAGGTACAGATACAAGAAGATTATCAATAGCAACAATACAAACAAGTAACCCTCAGCAACTCTCAATTATTGTACCTAAAAAAGCCATATTAGAAATACAAAAACTTTTTCTAGATACAATTACTATATATTATGATGAAACTAATCTTATTATTACAAATGATAACTACTATTTTTATACTAGACTTATAAATGGTAAATATCCTGATTATCAGAGAATTATTCCTACAAATATAAAAAATAATATTATACTACCTAAGAAAGAGATGTTAGATTCTATTAAAATGATAACAACAATTTCTCAAGATATTCAATTAACAATTCAAAATAATCAAATAATATTCAACTCTCTAGCTTCAGATAATATAGAAGCTAAAACCAAACTACAAATTAATACAGGTATTACAAATGAATTTAAATTAAGTTTTAATAGTAGATATTTACTTGATTTCTTATCTCAAATAGAAAATAATCAGTTTACACTTGGTATAAATGAAGAAAATTTACCATTTGTTCTTAAAAATGATAATTTTATTACAATTATCATGCCAATAGTTATATAATCAAAAGGTTTTAAATGTCCAAATATATATTTGTTACGGGTGGTGTTTTAAGTTCATTAGGAAAAGGAATTACCGCAGCTAGTATTGGTACTCTCCTTAAACATTCAGGTCTTAGAATAGGTGTTCTTAAACTTGATCCATATATCAATGTTGATCCTGGAACTATGAGTCCACTCGAACATGGAGAAGTTTTTGTAACAAAAGATGGAGCAGAAACAGATCTTGATTTAGGTCATTATGAAAGATTTTTAGATACATCTTTAACACAAAAAAATAATTTTACTACAGGTCAGGTTTATAAAACTGTTATTGAAAATGAAAGAAAAGGAAAATACTTAGGAAAAACTATACAAGTTGTACCACATATTGTAAATGAAATAAAAGAACGAATTATTTATGCTGGTGAAAATAAAGATATTCTTATTGTTGAGTTAGGTGGTACTACAGGAGATATAGAAGGTCTTCCATTTCTTGAAACTATTCGACAAATGAAACATGAACTTGGTCGAGAAAATGTTATGAATATACATGTAACACTTTTGCCATATATCAAAGCTGCAGGTGAACTCAAAACAAAACCTACACAACACTCAGTACAAGAACTAAGACGAATTGGTATTGCTCCACATATGCTAGTGCTTCGTTCTGAACAGCCAGTACCTAGAGAACTTAAACGCAAAATAGCATATAATTGTGATGTTGAAGAGGCAAGTGTTATTGATGCTATTGATGCTCTATCTATCTACCGTGTACCTATGAATTTTATGGTACAAGATATTTTAACACCTATAGCAAAGCAACTTAACTTAGATACCCTAAAACCAAATATGGATGAGTGGAATAATTTGGTAAAAAAGATTATTCAACCTACACATAGAATAAATATTGCTTTTGTTGGTAAATATCTTGATCTTAAAGAGTCTTATAAATCTCTTACTGAAGCGCTTATTCATGCAGGAGCTCATTTGGATACAGATGTAAATATAAAATGGGTAGATAGTGAAAAAGTAGAAGATGATGGAGCACAAAAATATCTTCAAGATTGTCATGGTATTTTAGTTGCTGGTGGTTTTGGATCACGAGGAGTTGAGGGAAAAATTCAGGCAATTAAATATGCAAGAGAAGAAAAAATACCTTTTTTAGGTATCTGTTTAGGGATGCAATTATCTATGATAGAGTTTGCACGAAATGTTTTAAATTTACCAGAAGCAAACTCTGTAGAGTTCGATAGTAAAACTAAAGACCCTATTATCTATCTTATTGATCAATTTATTGATTCAACAGGTACAGAACAGTTACGAACATCTAAATCTCCTATGGGTGGGACACTTAGACTTGGTGAATATGAGTGTCATACAAAAGAGGGTTCAAATCTTTCTAAAGCTTATGATAGTTCTGTTATCTTTGAAAGACATAGACACCGTTATGAAGCTAATCCAGTATATAGAGAAGTCTTAGAATCAAATGGTATGGATATTACAGGTGAATCAAATGGTCTTATTGAAGCTGTTGAGGTTACTAATCACCCTTGGTTTTTAGGAGTTCAGTTTCATCCAGAATTTACATCTAGACTTCAAAACCCTAATCCATCTATTATGGGATTTGTACAAGCTACAATTAATCATCAATAAAGTCTCTTAAGAGTAAACGCTTGTTTACTCTTAAAATAATTAGCTAAAGAGTATTGTATGTATAACTACCCAAAAATAACTCCACATTCACTAGATAAACTTCTCTATAGTCGCTTTGACAAAGATGGATTTTTATCACTCAAAGATCTTCCTCAGCCAACATTACTCAAAGATTTACAAAAAGCTATAGATAGAATTATTCAGGCTATAGAAAAAAAAGAAAAAATAATTTTGATTGGTGATTATGATGTAGATGGGGTTGTTTCAACTACTATTATGAAACTTTTTTTTGATGAAATGGGTGTAGAATTAGATTGGATTATACCTAATAGATTTAGAGATGGATATGGTTTAAGCCCTACTTTGATTCCCAAAATTAAAGGCTATGATTTGGTGATAACTGTAGATAATGGTATCTCTGCACTCGAAGCATCTAAGATGTGTACACAGATGGGTATAGATCTTATTATTACAGACCATCATCTATTACCTCCTGAGTTACCTATAGCTTATGCTATTGTAGATCAAAAACAAGAAGAGTGTAATTTTCCATATTCTGAAATATGTGGGGCTCAAATTGCATGGTATCTTATTGCATTACTAAAAAGTAATTTAGCACTTGATATAGATATTAAATCTTATTTAGAACTTGTTGCCATAGCAATTATAGCTGATATGATGCCTTTATTGCATATTAATAGAGCCATGGTTATTTCTGGTATAGCAATGCTTAATACAAGTAATCGACCTTTTGTAAAAGCATTTAAAGAGCATTTAGATAAAGATACTTTTGTTGGGGATGATATAGGTTTTCAGCTTGCACCTATTCTCAATAGTGCAGGACGCATGGAAGATGCCTCTTTTGCTGTTGAGTTTTTGATGAGTGCTAATATATATGAGTCTCGTATAGCATTAGAAAAATTAGTAGCATTTAATAATCATCGTAAAGATATAGAACAAAAAATAACAAAGGAGGCTTTGGAACAAGTATATGATAGTGAGGTCTTGGTACTGTATGGCAATAATTGGCATGAAGGCGTACTAGGTATTGTTGCTGCACGAGTTTCACAGCATTGTTCAAAGCCAACGATTATTTTAACAAAGAATAATTTAGGAGAATTAAAAGGAAGTGGTAGAAGTTTTGGGAACTGTAATCTCTTTGATATTACAAATACTTCTCGTGATCTACTGCTAAAGTTTGGTGGGCATCATGCAGCCATTGGAGTCTCTTTATTAGAAGATAATTTAGAGAGTTTAAAAAAAGAACTAGAAAAGAGTTATAAAGAAAATTCTTATAGTAAGCTAGAGTATGATCCTCAGATAGTAGGGGAATTAAATTTTAGAGATATCTCTTTTGATCTAACAGCACTTATAAAAAAGTATGAACCTTATGGTCAAAAAAATCAAAGACCAAAATTTGTAAGCAGGAGTGTAACATTAATTCAAGTAGATACCATGGGTAAAAATAGTGAACATTTGCGTTTTGCTTTTTTGCAAGAAGGTATTCTTCTTACAGGTGTAAAATTTAAAAGTGAAAACCTTTTGAATATAGGGCAAAATGTTTGTATCTCGTATACAATTAATGAAAATTATTTTAGAGGTGAGACAACATTACAATTACTTATTGATAGTATTCAAGCATATAATAATTAATTTTAAATATAAAAAAATCTTTTATCTAACTCTTAGATTACTTTGAGTAGAATTGTTGATTACGAATTTTGAAAGGAAAAATTTTGGATAATAAAATGTTAAAAGAAGGCATGGAACTCATCGATGCACACTTCAAAGACGAAGGTATCTCTCGTCGTGACGCAATTAAAATGTTTGGAGCTAGTGGGGCTGCGATGCTTATGGCAAGTGGTGCAACTACTGAAGCTAAAGCAAGTAGTGCAGTAAAAGCTAAAATATTAATAGTTGGTGGTGGATTAGCAGGTATGTCAACAGCTGCTAGATTTACTAATTCATTAGATAATCCAGATATTACTGTACTCGAACCAGCAGAACATTCAACTTCATACCAACCAGGACAAACTCTTGTAGGTGCGGGTGTTTGGAAAAATGAAGATACTCAATATAACAGAGATGATTTTGTTCCTGAAGGTGTTACTCTTATTAAAGAAAAAGCAGTAGAATTTGATCCTGATAATAATACAGTTAAAACAAGTGGTGGTAAGGCACTTAAGTATGATTATTTAGTTATCGCTGCTGGACTTAAACTTGACTTTTCTAAAATTGAAGGCTTAGGTATTACTGATACAATTACTTCAAGAGGTGATGACTCTGCAGTTCGTAAAGTCATTGGTCAAAATGGTATTGCTTCTATCTATTTTGCAAACGGTGCAACTGATACTTGGACACAGATGCAAAAATTTATTGCTGATGCAAAAAGTGGTAAAAAAGTAAAAGGTCTCTTTACTCACCCAAATACACCAATTAAATGTGGTGGAGCTCCTAAAAAGATTATGTATCTTACAGATGCTAGATTAAGAGAAGCAGGTGCTAGAGAAAATGCAGAACTTATGTTCCTCCCTAATGGTGGAAAAATGTTTGGTGTTAAAGAGTATCATGACGCGATTGTAAATCAATTTGATGCTAGAGATATGAAGTGGAACTATAGACATAATCTTGTAGGTGTAGATCCAGTTAAAAAAGTAGCCACTTTCAATAGACACTGGAAAGAAAAAGGTCCTTGGGATGAAGATCTTGAAGAGTATTCAATTGTACCAAGAAGTGAAAAAATAGAAAAAGAGTTTGACTTTTTACATATCACTCCACCAATGAGAGCCGCTGAAGAGATTGCTAAGTCTCCTGTAGGTTCAAGTAAAGGTTGGGTACCAGTAAACAAAGAGACTCTTCAGCATGTAAAATTTCCTAATGTGTTCGCACTTGGTGATATAGCAGCAGTTCCAATGGGTAAAACAGGTGGATCGGCTAGAAAGCAATATAAAGTTGTTGTTGAAAATATAATTTCTATGATGGAAGGCAAAGAACTTGTTAGTAAATATGCAGGATATACAGTATGTCCATTAATTACAAGTATTGGTACTGTTATGCTAGCTGAGTTTAACTGGACAAAGAAGCCTACTCCTTCATTCCCTCTTGACCCTACACAAGAGAGATGGATTTGGTGGCTACTTAAAGTGTATGCACTTAAGCCAATGACACAATATGGTATGCTCTCAGGTAGAGCATAAGCTGATAGAAGATAAAGGAAAAAAAGAATGAAAAAAACAAATACAATACTATTGTCAATCGCTGCCCTTTTTGTATTAAGTGGATGTAATGATACTCCAAGTTCACCTGAAGCAAAAAAATATACAAAAACTTCTGAAGAAGTCTATCAGCAATCATGTGTAAAGTGTCATGGTAAAAATGGTGAAGGTATGACAGAAAAGAAAACTCCACCTCTTAATGATAGACAAGCGGGTGAATTAGAACTTGATTTATTTGATGTCAAAAATGGTGGAACAAACCAATCATCAGGTACAGACCATGATATTATGGAACATAATATGCAAAAACTTATGGCTAAAGGATATGATTATGATCCTAAATCAATGGCAGAGTATATTGAAAAATCTTTTTTTAATAAAGAATCTCTAAAAGGGCCAACAGCAGAAGCTACTCCAGCTCCAGCTCCTGAGCCTGCACCTGCCGTAGAAGCAGTGGTAGAAGCTCCTACTCCTGCAGTAGCTGAAGAACCAGCTCCAGAAGCTACTCCAGCATCAGCAGAATAATATATTCAGAGAGAGATTTATTCTCTTCTCTGACCTCTCCTCATTTATATGTTTAAAACTCATCAGTTTTTATAAATATATATGATATACTTAATTATAATATAACAATAAGCTATAAACAATAAAATCATTACGAAAGAAGATTATGAATAAAAAATCTGGGTATGTATTTGTTTGGCCAATTGGTACGAGAATTATTCATTGGATGATGGCTCTATCTTTTACAACAGCTTTTATAACATCTTTTTATGAAGATTTACTCCATGACCATGTAGCTTTAGGTTTTATTTTTCTTATTATTATTATCTATAGAATAATATGGGGATTTGTTGGTCCTAGATATGCTACATTTAATACATTCAAACTATCACTTCCCGAGTTAAAGCTCTATTTTTCTGAGAAGATACAAAATAGATGGAGACAAATACCAGCAGGTCATAATCCTGCATCAAGTTGGTTTACTATTTGGGCATTGGGTGTTGGAACTATTATTGTTACTTCAGGACTGCTCTTATATGGAATTCAAGAGGCAAAAGGATTTTTTCGTTTTCTCAACAGTGACTTTAGTCAATATATGGGAATTTTGGATTCTATTCATAAATATGCTGCATATCTTTTTGCTTTTTGGGTTTTTTTGCATATTACTGGTGTTATGATAGAGCAATTTTGGCATAAAACAGGCATGGTACTTTCCATGATTAATGGGTATAAAAAAACCCAAGGTGAAGATACACAGGTCAAACCATATCTCTCATTTTTTGCATATACTACAATTGTTATAGCAATTGTAACTTACTTTTTTATTATTAGTAGTAACTATAATTTTTTGACTATGCAAAAGTATACAAATGTCTATTATAAAGAGGTACACCCTGTTTTTGATAAAGAGTGTGGAGATTGTCATAGTGCTTATCCTCCCTTCTTATTGCCAAAAAAATCTTGGGAAAGAGTGCTAGGTAAATTAGATAATCACTTTGGTGAAGAAATTACAGAGGCTAATATCTCACGCTCTGAACAGGCATCTATTAAAGAGTTTCTTCTAGCTAATAGTGCTGAGAGTTCAACAAGAGAGGTTTCTGTAAAAATTATGGAGTCTCTTGGAGATAGAAGACCAAAAGCAATTACAAAAACACCTTACTGGAGAGAAATACATAAAGATATTCCAAAGAGTGCCTACAAGGATAAGGATATTAAAGATAAGTCTAACTGTAAAGCCTGTCATAAAGATTTTGAATATGGTAATTTAGATGATATGAATATCATCTATAAAAATAAATAGATACTAAAGGATAGTTATGAAAAAAATAGTATCTCTATGTATAATGTTTTTTACTCTTTTATATGGCAAGTCAGTTATTTTAGATATTGATAAAAGTATTAAAATAGCATTAGAAAATAGTCCTGATATTGTAATAAGTAATTTAGATTTCAAAGGGGCATTAGAGCGAAATAAATTCCAAGAGGGGTACTATCTCCCTACTCTGAATTTATCTGTTACTACAGGAAAACAGAGTATCAAATTCAAAGGAGAGGATACAATTGGTTCTACTGCTTTGATTGGTGGATTAACTGCCTCTTGGTTGCTTTATGACTTTGGAAAGACTTCAGGTAGTGTTGATGCCTCTGAGTATGAATCAATAGCTTACAAGGCTACAATGTATCAACAAATAGCCTATAAGATACTTATGACTAAAGTAAACTATTATGAGGCTTTAAAAGCAAAAAGTATTATTTCTGTTTTTGAAAAGAGTGTTGTATTACAGCAAAATCAACTTATCCGTGCAAAACGATATTTTGATTCAGGAATTAGAACAATTATTGATATTTCTGATGCACAGGTACGACTTACAAAGGCACAGTTAGATTTAAAAAATGCCAACTATACACTTCAGTTGCGTCGAGCATTACTAGAAGAGACTATGGGGACAATGCCTAGTAATGGAAAGTATATATTGCAATACAAAGAGTTATCTTTACCTAATATTAGTAAAACTCTTCCAACTATTAAAACTTCTCTTGCACAGTTAGAGGGATTTGCCTATGATAATCGTCAAGAGTTAAAAAAGTTTAATGCTCTTATCCAAAGTCAAGATGCCCAGACCAAAAGTATAGAGGGAGACTATTATCCTACTGTTGCAGTAAAGGGTGATTATACTGCTCAAAGTGTCACAGAGGATATATCCTCTTTTACTTCTCAAAATCAGTGGAAAGCAGGTGTAGTAGTAGAGTGGAACCTTTTTTCTGGCTATCAAACAGATGCCTCACTCCAAGAAGCAAAAATAAATAGTATGAAATCAACAGCACAGCTAAAACAAGTAAGATTAGTTATCAAAAGAGAAGTAATAGATGCATACTTGGGAATGAAAAAAGGTAAAGATACTATTGTATTATCTGAAAGTATTTCCAAAGATAGTTCTCAAAAATATCTACAAGCACAAAAAAGATATGATAATGGACTCTCTGATTATATTGAACTCCAAGAAGCCCAACAAAGCTATATTACATCATTATCTGATTTAGTAACATCTTATTATGACTACTATATCTCTATAGCTCAGTTAGATTATGCAGTTGGTAGGTAAAGAGAGTTTTTTAGTACACTCGTATTATTTTTTAAGATTTATTCAGATAACATATTTACACTATTTTGTAGTTCAAGATTCTAGGGGTCTGATGATGCGTAATGTGTAGCGAAGTATGAGCTATGCATTATGCATCGTCTGACCTCCCAAACAAGGGCAACCACAAGGGATTGCCCCTACGGAATATTTTTTTGTTGTAGGGGTATCCCTTGTGGGTACCTAAAATTTATATAATTATAAAAATACAACCTTTCTCACTCTCAAATGGATTTAATGGCATATCTTGTAAATGTTCCTTTTTTGGCTGTGGCTCTTTGAAAATCAAGACTGAATAGGAGAGTGTATAGACCTCTTAAAACCTCTTGATATAGCAGAACTCAAAAGAAAGTATATTGGGGTTCAGATAGAAATCAATGGGCAAGAAGCAGAAGTTTATGATTTTGTATCAGGCAAAGATGGCGTAGCTATTGAGGTAAAAAAAGATAAGCAAATTATTAGGCTTGTCGATATGAGAGATAAAAGTAAAAAGTTTTATCCCTTGGAATTGTGTGAAAAAATGATTTTGGGGTTGCAGAAGAGTTAAAGTTGAGCATTAAACTACGCTATGACTTGACAAAAGAGAAATATATAAATCCAGCCTTTAATGTACGCATAAAGCATCACCTGACCCTATTTGTGATATAGGTAAAGAAGAGTTCTTTACCTATAATATAGATTTACTTTTTGAGTGGTGTAACATACATATTGATATATCTACCCTCTTGGTGAGCACTTTTTTCAAGGTTACCTACATGTTCTAGCATTGGCCATACACGGTTAAGTACATCAATCCCTAATTCTGGGTTTGCCATCTCTCGACCTCTTAGAAATACTCTAAGTTTTACATGTTTGCCTTTTTCTAAAAACTCAATAGCATGTTTGACTTTGTAATTGACATCATTTTCTGCGATTTTGCAAGAGAATTTAACTTCTTTTACATCAATCTTTTTTTGATTTTTTTTGGCTTCTTTTTTCTTTTTTTCTACTTCATACTTATGTTTGCCATAATCCATCACTTTCGCAACAGGGGGTTTTGCATCAGGAGAGACAAGTACAAGATCTAGTCCTTTATCCTCTGCTATTTGAATTGCATCTGCTCTTGAGATGATTCCAAACTGCTCTCCGTCATCGCCGAGTACTCTCAGCTCTGTCGCTCTAATACTCTCATTCATGACAGTATCGTCTTTTTTCGCTCGGCCGCCTCTGTTGTTTTGTTGTCTGCTCAAATTTTTCCTTCTTTTAGTTGTTGTATTAATTTTACCATAAGTTCGTCTTGTGTTAGATTATATTGCTCTTTTGCTCTTCTATCACGGATTGCTATGGCTCTATTTTTCACCTCTTCATCACCTATTATAGCAACATAAGGTACTCTTTGTTTTTCAGCTAAACGAATTCTTTTGTTCAAAGAGTCATTTTTGCTGTAGATTTCGCTATCAATACCCTCTTCGATGAGTAGATTCTTTAGCTCTTTTGCATACGCAACATGATTATCAGAGATAGGAACAAAGATAATCTGTGTCGGAGCAATAAAGAATGGAAACTCTCCTGCATAGTGTTCAGTAAGTATAGCAATAAATCGTTCAAATGACCCTAAGATTGCACGGTGTATCATTACTGGTTGTTTTCTAGTGTTATCTTCTGCTACATATTCTACACCAAATCTCTCTGGGAGGTTAAAGTCTACTTGTATTGTACCACATTGCCATTTTCGTCCAAGTGCATCAGTTATTTTGACATCTATTTTTGGTCCGTAGAATGCTCCACCACCCTCATCTATACCAAATGCTAAGTTATTCTCTGTAAGTGCATCTTTAAGCCCTTGTGTGGCTAGTTCCCATACGGCATCATCACCTATAGCTTTTTCTGGTTTTGTAGATACTTCCATAGTGTAGTTGAAGTCAAACTTCTTCATCACTGCATCAACAAACTCTACAACCTCCATAACTTCATCTTTAATCTGTTCTGGGGTACAGAAGATATGTGCATCATCTTGGGTAAATTCACGAACTCTAAGGAGACCATGGAGTACACCTGATTTTTCATGTCTATGGACAACTCCATACTCAAAGTATTTTACAGGCAGGTCACGGTAGCTTTTACCTGTTTGTTTAAATATCTGAATATGACCAATACAGTTCATAGGCTTGATACCATACTCTTGCCCATCTATCTCTGTAAGATACATGTTTTCACCATAACAAGCGTAGTGACCTGATGTATGCCACATTTGGGCTTTGAGTATCTCTGGACCTCTTACTGGTTCGTAATCTCTTTTTCTATGAGCTTTAAAGAGTATATCTTCTATTTTAGCTCTAAGTCTACTTCCTTTTGGCATCCAAAATGGTAGTCCAGCTCCTGATTCTTCATCAAAGGTAAAGAGTTCTAGTTCTGAGCCTAGTTTTCTATGGTCTCGTTTTTTTGCCTCTTCTATCATTTTAAGATGGGCTTTGAGTGACTCTTTGTCGGCAAATGCTATTCCATAGATTCTTGTAAGCATCTCTGAATTTTCATCACCACCTAGGTAAGCTCCTGCTACACGAGTAAGTTTGAAGTTGTGCAAAAATCTTAGAGCAGGGACATGAGGACCTCTACAAAGGTCTTCAAAATCTCCTTGTTTATAGATAGAAATAGACTCATCTGCTATACGAGAGAGAACGGCTAGTTTCAAATCATCATTGGCAAACTTTTCTAAAGCTTCGGTTTTACTTATCTCATATTTTTCTATCTTATGCTTTTTTTTGATAAGCTCTTTCATCTTTTTTTCTATCTTTTTAAGGTCATCTTCACTAATCTTCTCATCGACACGAAAATCATAGTAAAAACCCTCATCTACTACAGGACCCACAAAAAACTGTGCATCTGTATAGAGTTCTTTAATAGCTTGAGCCATAAGGTGTGCAGTAGAGTGTCTAATAATCTCTAGTGAATTATCACTATTGTCAAAATGTATGACTTCGTTTGAGATACCTCTTTGTTCGGCTGTTTGTGTATCTACGATATTCCCATCAACATCAAGATATGCTAGTACTTCTTGTTCCAATTTATATTCCTATTAAAAGTGTTATTACTGTGATTATACCCTATTTGACTTAATTGGGTTGATTGTAATTTAATATTGTGGGTATCTCTTTAGCCTTTTAGCCAAGAGAGATATGCATATAACTATAATGCATATCTCTTATGAAATTACTATTTAGTAAGATTATTTTTAAGTACTCTTTTAAGTACTTTTCCTGTAGCATTTTTTGGCAGTTGGTCTATAAAATAAATTGTTTTTGGCAGTTTGAAGTTGGCTAAATGATCTCTTAGATGACTTCTTAAGTCTGCTTCATTAATCTGAGTTATACCCTCTTTAAGCTCTATATATGCTATAGGTATTTCACCACTTTTTTCATCAGGAATCCCTATAACAGCACTAGCATTTACCCCTTCAAAGGTATCAATAATTGATTCAACTTCTTGGGGATATATATTGATTCCTTTAGAGATAATAAGATCTTTTTTTCTATCTACAATAAACAAGTAGCCCTCTTCATCCATATAGCCCATATCTCCTGTAAGGAGCCAACCATTGAGTATGGTCTCTTTTGTTGCATCAGGTCGATTAAGGTAGCCTATCATTATATTATCACCAAAGGCAATAACTTCACCAACTTCACCTCTTTTTAGTTCTTGTAATTTTTCATCTACTATTTTGATTTTATAACCATACATAGCTGGACCTACAGATTTTCCTTTTGGTTTATTGGGCGGATTAATGCAAATTGCAGGGCTTGATTCACTTAATCCATACCCCTCTATAAGTGAGGCTTTTTTAAATTTTTGTCCCATGGCTATAAGTGTATGTTCTCGTAAGGCAGATGCTCCTGAGACAAATACACGAACATTATTAAACCACATAAAGTACCATGGGAGTTTGGCTTTTGATAAAGCATTATAAACATCAGGAATACCCAAAAACAGGGTAACTCTTTTCATTAGAGTTTGTTTGAATATATTGCTAAAAGGTTGTAAAGACTTAATAATTACAATACTTCCTCCAACATACATCATAAGCATAATGCCTACAGAGAGTGTAAATGAGTGGAACATTGGTAAAAATACAATACCTCTATCTTTGCTATTAACATTAACTCTCTCTACCGCTGCTTCAGCATTGGAGAAAATATTTTTGTAACTAAGCATAGCTCCTTTTGGTTTACCTGTAGTACCAGAGGTATAGATAATAACAGCCATATCATCAAGAGATGCTGAAACTTCAGGTGCAGAAAGATTGGCAGTTAGTGTATCTTGAAACTGTACATTAAATGCATTATGAATTACTGCCTCACCTTTCCAAATAATCAGATCACAGAGTTCTGATGCTTGTGAATTAAGAACTATATCTTGATAAATGCTAGAGGCTACAAGCATCATAACACCACTATCTTCAAGAATATAACTTAGCTCTTCAGATTTGAGAAAAGTATTAATAGGTACTGCAACAGCACCTAGCTTTGATAATGCAAAGAGTGTGATAATAAATTCGGGAGAGTTGCGTAAAAAGAGGGCAACTCTATTCCCTCTTTTGATTCCTTTTGCCGAGAGATACCCTGCAAAAGTATTAACATTATCTAGTAATTTGGAGTAAGATATTTTTTTATCTTCTACAAAGAGAGCAGTTTTACTCCCTTGCTGTGTTCCATGGGTACGAAGCATCTCATAGAATGAGTTAAATTTATAATCAAATGTTTCAGTACTCATACGATACACCTATAGTTGTTAGATATGCACCTCCGCCACTCAATCCACCACCATTTGCTAAAACTGGATTCTCTGCTACACCTTTGGCAATGTTTTGAGACTCTTTAGAATCAAGCAAAAAGGATACTCCCCAAGAGAGGTTTTGAGTCTGTTGGTATGAAAATCCCATAGAAAATATCTTAGCAGCACTATCTGGAAGTTCAAATCCTATGGTCTCTTGAGGCACTGGTGTCTCGTCTAGTGCAAATCCCATCATCATAGTAATTTTATTATCCATAACAATTGTTGCACCTATTCTAAATGTATTTGTATCTTCCCAATCTCTTGCAAGTGGAGCATCAAATAGAGGTTGCAGTGGCAAAGGAATAGCCGTATCATAGTGAAAGTCCAAAGTCTCATAACTTGACCAGTAGGTTCTCTCATAGTTAAATTCAAGTGTAAATTTCTTTTCCCAAGTTTTACTAATAGAGAGGTTGAGTGCTGCTGGAAGTGGTACTGTTACAGAAGTGCCATACTGCTCTCCTACTCCTCCTACAAAGAGATTTGCCTCTCCCTCTTCTTCTAAATCAATATTAGAGCGATAAGTAATAGCTAGATTAATATCGTTTGTTGGTTTATAGGTCATCGCTAGGTTATAGCCAAAATTAAAGGAATCCCCTTCCATCTCTCTTTTGACAGGAGCAATAGAACCACCATCACTATTAACAACACCTTCACTATAGACCATTCTAAGACCACCAGCAATACTGAAGTTATCATTTACACGGTAAGATAATACTGGGTTAATTTCAATATTTTTAAGTGTAAACTCCTCTGCATAGAGTTTTTGGTAAGGAGTTTCCCATCGTTTTGTAAGTCCCGCAGGAGCAGTTAAACTAATACCCCATCGTAGATTATTTATAGGCTTAGAGACATAATGAAAATTAGGTATCAAAATATTTTCTATTTCTGATTCTCCTGAGTATGGAGATGCAAGTTTATAGCTAATAGATGGAAGGTGAGCAAGAGTTACACCAGCAGTAAAATACTGTTTATCTTCCATAAAACTCATATTCGCAGGGTTAAAATAGGCACTATCTGCACCCATAGTATGTGCAACATACGCAGCACCCAAAGCATTAGAGTTTAGTGATTGTTCAGGTATCTTATACCCACCTGCTACTAGCATAGAACTAGCAATTATACTCAAAACTGTTATTGATCTAATTTTCATTTTTTCTCCTAATATTTCATTGTATTTTTGCGTATTTGGGCAAACATTTGTGCCGTAAGTCCATACGCATAAAGACCGCAAGTACTATGTCCTAACTTTTGTGAGATACCAAGAAGCGACTCTACAGGCATAATAGCTACATTTGTTGCACCTAAGCTTTGCATACTATTAACCGTAAGTTCTGCAATACCATAAGGGATAACTTCATCTCCTTCACAATGGACTAATCTAACAGGTGTTATAGGTTTCCAGTTATGCACACTATTTTCAACTATAGCTTGTCTAAACCACTGCTGGTCATTGTTGAAAAACTCTTTTGTAAATTCCATAGTAAAGAGACCAAAATTACCTGTAGTTACATCTGTAAGTTCTGCATCTACTTCTGTACTTGAATAGCTACCACTCATAAGCTCTGCTACTTCAGAGGCATAAGGTTCATTAAAAACACTCTCCATAGGCTCATTATATGCTGTAGCATACGAATACCCAACATTTGCCATAAAAGATGGTACAGAGAGATTTGCTTGGCTTAGAACACCAAATGCTGTAGTATTCATATCATAGGGTCCAGCCATAGGTGCTGCCATTGTGACTTCTAAAAATTTATGATCTGCTTCTATCGCTTGTAAAGTTGCTAGAGCTGCATAGCCCCCTTCACTATATCCTGTAAGAAATAGTTGACCATTAAGTTTGATATTATTCTCAGCAGCAAACTCTTGGGCAGCATAGATAAAATCAATACTAGCATTTGCCAAAGATTTTTTGAGTACAAAAGGATGATACTGTTCTCTTGAATCACCAAAGCCTACATAATCAGGCTGTAGAGTAATAAACCCAGCGATTGAAGTCATAATAATAGCTGATCCATCAGGAGAGTTTGTACTTTGTGCCAAGACGGTAGGAGCTTCATCATCTTTCATAATAGTCCCATGGTCATCACTTACCAAAGAGAGACCTACTTGATAAACAAGCTCAGGCATACCTGTAGGAACTACCATTAATCCTGAAACAGAGATAGTTTGTCCTTCTTGATTAGTTGTAAGATACGGTATTTTATATGCACGGTATCCATATACAGTACTCTCTTCACTCACTCCTGGTATATTAGCTTCTATAAGAGACTGTTTTACAGATGCACCATCCATATCCACTACTATAGTACCTCCTAAGGCATTTTCATTATCAGGCTCATCCAATCCTAGACAGCCTGTAAATAGTAGGGCTACAGTAAGTAGAGAGGTTTGTATTATATATTTCATTTATATTCCTTTATTTTGGTATGTGTATTAAATCATAAAGTGCTTGTATCTCTTCACTCCAGATCTCCTCGTTGATAGTCTCAAGGATTAATGGTATATCATCTATTCGTGCATCATTCATAATAAACTCAAATGCATCCCATCCAATCTCCCCTACTCCTAAAGATTGATGCCTATCAACATGACTACCTAATGGTGGTTTTGAGTCATTAATATGCATGCCCATAAGATATTCAAAGCCTACTATAGACTCAAATGCATCCATAGTAATATCATAAGCCTCTTTTGTACGCAAATCATATCCTGCGGTAAAGGTATGACAAGTATCTAAACAGACTCCCACACGACTCTTGTCTTCTATTTGTGAAATAATATATGCAAGATGTTCAAACTTATATCCCAAGTTACTCCCTTGCCCAGCAGTATTCTCAATGACTAATTTAACATCTAAATCTTTAGTTGCGTTAATAGCTATATTCATAGATTCAGCTACAATATCCAAACAGCTATATTCGGCCTTTTCTATAAGCTCTTCTCTATTAGTAACTTTTTTACCTATTTTAACAAGGTGGCTTCCTGGATGAAAATTAAGTTTTTCAAGTCCTAGTAATGCACATCGCTCTAATTCATCAATAAATGCAGTTCTAGATTTTTCTAGTTTTTCTTGTTCGGGATGACCTAAGTTAATAAGATAACTATCATGGGGAAGTACATGTTTGGGTAAAATACCAGAGAGTTTGAGATTTTCTTTAAACTTATTGATAGTTGCATCATCTAGTGGTTTTGCTACCCACTGGCGTTGATTTTTTGTAAAAAGAGCAAATGCTTTTGCTTGTATCTTCATAGCATTGAGTGGAGCATTATATACTCCTCCACTTGCACTCACATGTGCACCTACATATTTCATATTTTTATAACCTTGATGAGTATTTTATTGATTTTATCACGGAAAATAGTATGATTAGTTAAAACTTCATACTCTATAGCATATTGGTTTGATTTTTTGATATTTTGTGTAAAGCCGTTACTACTCTTAACTAAATTTTTACTATTATAAATAGGTTTTGCTCTAAAGATATTTTCAAGTAAGCTATTTGGATAGTATTTAGAGAGTTCTTGTGCATTAAATTGTTGAGGAGTTATACAGTTAAATTGGCTCATACAAATTTGTTCAGAAGTAATATCTAGACTCATAAGAGGTGTACCAACACCATAAATTTCTATTTTTAAATTTGTGCCATCATCAGATACAAACCCCATATCTGCATAACGCAATGAAGGCGATTTCCATATAATTTTGGCACTCTCTTGAAGTGATGGAGGTGTTTGGAGACATCCATTAAGCATAAAGCTCATTCCAAGGAGTATCAAAAGTGTTTTTCTTTGCATAATTAGCCCTTTTTTCAATATTATACACTATTTAAGAATAAATTAAGATATATTTATATATAATCTCGTCCACAAGTTATCTAGTGGCCCCATCGTCTAGCGGTTAGGATCCATGGTTTTCATCCATGTTACCGGAGTTCGAGTCTCCGTGGGGTCACCACTTTTTTACTTGTTATTTATTATGTGTGGCCCCATCGTCTAGCGGTTAGGATCCATGGTTTTCATCCATGTTACCGGAGTTCGAGTCTCCGTGGGGTCACCACTTTAAAGAAACTTATTATGAACCTTTTACCTACAAAACAAATAAATCAACTTTTAACTATTATCAACCTTTATCCCTCTATACGAATTATGCATTTTAGTAATGATGGCTGTGAACTCAATGATAAAATAGTACAACTATGCACAGAGCATGAATATGAATTTCAACTGAATTATACTTCTGATGTATTAGTTGAGAATGCTATAGATAAGTTTGATAAAAATCCTCTAGTACATATTAAAAAAATTAATCTTCAGCAACCTCGTTATGCAATTCAAGCCAAAGTATATGATTATTTATTTGTTACTATGTCCATAGAAGATACCCTCAAAGAGAGTTTTCTCAAAAAATCCCATGCTATTATCAAAAATGCAGGAATTATTATTATTTTTGTACCTAAAATAGAAAATAAAAAAGATGATACAAATATATATCTTTGGATGCAACTTTTGGAAGAGAATTATTTTGTTGCAAGTAATACTATAGATATATTTGATGATTATGATCTTGTAGTATCCAAAAAGATGCATGGCTGGGGCGGATAACTCTACTGCTTCTACTCAAACTTATCTGAGACTTAGATTATAAATTTTTTCTTTACCTTACTTTAAACTCACTTATATATACTTACAGAAAATAACACTCATACCCAATTAAATAATTTTGGGAAAATAAAGGATATTACTATGGCATTATACGATAGAGATTATGCACAACAAGGTACAGAGACTTTTGTACAAGAAGGTGCAAGCGTTGCTTTTATGAAGCGGACTTATCAATTACTTGGAGCAAGTATGATTGCAGCAGCAGCAGGGGCGTATGCTACTATGCCTTATGCAGAGATTGTTATGCAGTACAAATGGGTAATCTTTGGATTAGAACTCTTTATGCTTTTTGTTGGTCTAGGTATGACACGAAATAAACCAGGACTCAACCTAGCAGCACTCTTTACATTTACTTTTCTTACAGGTGTTTCTATAGTACCTTTGCTTGCGTCACTTATTGGAGCAGGAAATGGTGCAGCAATAGGAAACGCATTTTTAAGTACAGCAGTACTTTTTGGTTCGTTAAGCCTCTTTGCTATCAATAGTAAAACAGACTTTTCAAGCTGGGGTAAACCACTCTTTATTACTTTGATTATTGTTATCATCGCATCACTAGTGAATGTTTTTATTCTTAAAAGCCCTTTGATGCATGTGATTATTAGTGCAGTTATCTTGATACT
The DNA here is from genome assembly GCA_016744805.1 of Sulfurovaceae bacterium. Taxonomy (GTDB): domain Bacteria; phylum Campylobacterota; class Campylobacteria; order Campylobacterales; family Sulfurovaceae; genus SZUA-451. The sequence continues at coordinate 668 of JADGDQ010000004.1, read as the reverse complement.
TTTTGCAGTTATGACTATCTATGACACACAAAATATTGCCAATGGTGGATATGATTCAGAAGTAGATGCAGCCGTATCGCTCTATCTTGACTTCTTTAATATGTTTACTGTTATCTTGCAATTCTTTGGAATTATGGGAAGCGATGACTAAGCAAGAGAACTCCTACACTGTAGGAGTAGAACGACTCATTGATGCCAACCTCAATAGATTGGGGGAGGGCATCCGCGTTATAGAAGATATAGCCCGTTACATTCACAACGACACAACACTCACCCCAAGACTCAAAACCCTAAGACACCAACTCCAACAAGCCCACAACCCCAAAAGACTGCAATACCGTGATATAGAAAATGATGTCCAAAAAGAGTCTATCCCTAGCGAACTTATCCGTACTTCCCTCAGTGATATTATAATCGCAAACTTCTCACGAACCCAAGAGTCCTCACGCGTATTAGAAGAGAGTTTCAAACTCACAGACAGCACTCTATCAGAACTTTTTAAATCTATCCGTTACGAACTCTATGCGTTGGAGAAGATATATTTTAGTATAATAGATAGTGCGAAATAAACTATTGAAGAAAAAACATAAAGGGAGTATCATGTTGAGAATTTTACTTATTATACTTATACTTAAAGGAACGCTTATGGCAATTGAAGAACCCAAATA